>NZ_WEZF01000021.1 GCF_009177065.1 Tautonia marina | reverse complement strand
AACTCAAGTAGAATCAGGGAATTAAGGTGATGGTTGCAGCAAAGATTTGATGATGAAAAGCTGATGCTTGTGATATATGGAGTAGTTTGCTAAGTTTAAAGGCGTTAGAAAGCGGGAGATTTATTGTGAAGCGAGACATGGAATTGATCCGCAAGATGGTGCTGCTCATGGAAGAAGATCCAAGCGGATGGGCTCCGGACATGAATATCGAGGGCTACTCGCCCGATCAGATCGGCTATCACGCTTATTTATTGGTTGATTCCGGACTCGCCACTGGCTCTGATGTCACCCCTATAGGAAGTTCTATGCCAGTATACATCTTGAATCATCTGACTTCTAGCGGTCATGATTTTGCCGACAGTGCTCGAACACAGTACATTTGGGATGAAGTAATGGAGGACATGCAGAAGAAAGGAGTGGTTTCGGCGGCACTTGATTTAGTCAGAAAGTTGTTGGATACACGAATCAAGAAGCACCTTAATGCGGAGTAACTGCAGCTGCGGTGGAGGTGGCCCCGCTTGCTCGCCACCGGGGCGGCGAAGCCGCAAAAGGTAGCGGAATGCCTCACCGTGTACTCTCGTCGCTCCGCGACCCCGGTTGACGAGTGTGCAACCGGGGCCACCCGCGGTGATTGACCCCGTCGGCGCTCTTGAACCTGCCGAGGTCGAGGTCGATGATGGAACACCTTCGTTGTGGGAGGCCTCCGTGCGGTTGCTGTCGAGTGGGTTTGCCCCATCAAGGTGAAGCCTCTTTGGAGGAGGCCCCAGGGATTATTGGGAGACCTTGAGGCAATGGAGGGCGGTTCGGGTGAAGCGTCGACACCTGGTCGAGCTGGAAGACCTGCCCTGGTGGCCGCGGGTGTTCCGTGATGCGGCAACTGACTATCTGGTCGCGGCGATTCGTCGCGCCCGGGTGTACGACGGCCTGGCGCCTCGCCTGGCCGACGCGATCAAGCGGAGCGGGGCGGAGCAGGTGGTCGATCTGTGTTCCGGCGGTGGCGGGCCGTGGCCCGATCTACTCCCGGCCCTCCGCGCCGCCGGGGTGGATGTGCCGGTCTGCCTGACGGATAAGTATCCGAATGTTGACGCCTTCAACCGGTTGGCGGCAACGACGCCAGGGGTTCGGTTCGAGGGGGAGTCGATCAGCGCGACTGGAGTGCCGCCGCGATTGGCCGGTTTCCGCACCGTCTTCACGGCATTGCATCACTTTCGTCCGGCCGAGGCTCGGGCCATCCTGGCGGCGGCAGTGCGAGACCGGCAGGGGATTGCCATCGCGGAGGCGTTGTCGCGGTCGTGGGGGACGCTGGCTGTGCAGGCGCTGGTCCCTCTGGCGGTCTGGGCGCTGACGCCGTCGATCCGGCCGTTCCGCTGGTCCCGCCTGTTCTGGACGTACCTCTTGCCGGTGATTCCGGTCGCAATCCTCTTCGATGGGGTGGTCTCGACCCTGCGGATTTACACCCCGGAGGAGATGCTGGCGATGGGGCGAGCGGTCGGCGGCGACGGGTACGAGTGGGAGGTCGGGTTTGAGCGCCCCGCCGGATCGCCGGTGCCGATTCCCTATCTGATCGGGATGCCGGCGCGGGGCGCATCGGGAACACAAGCAACTGACCAAGCCGGGCCGAGTCACGGTTTCCGGTAAGCGAGGCGATGAGCTTTCATCGGGAGCACGGAACAGCGTTCTCAAGGAGGCGGGACTGAGGCAATGACGACGACGAGAAGACGCGAGGTGATCGGGAAGGCGGATGCGAACTTTGCCGCCGATGTGCCCGAACTTTCCTGGCTGCGTCGAGGATCTGGAGGTTAACGCCTGAACGTTCGGAGTGTGCCTGATTCAACGGTGGTGGAAGATCAATGCCTCCACGAGGGTGTAGGCATGGCACCCGGCGGCTGAGGAGCGGTCAATCCCACCCAAGCGTGACGGTGACCTGGGGGGAGTGGGAGGAGGAGCCGGTGACGGTGGGGTTCTGGCCGTAAACGTCGTCGTAGTCGAAGCCGTAGGCGAGGCCGTCGAGGCCGTATTGGTGCCAGAACTGGGAGTAGAAGTTGGCGGGGGATTGGGCGTAGAAGGAGGAGGTCTGGGTGAAAGGGGGGACGTTGATCGCAGGATTCTGGGCCGCGACGTGGCGGGTGAAGCCGGCGACGATCTGGGCCTGGATCGCCTTCTCGATGGCGTTGCCGGTGGCCATGTTGCCGGCGGCGGCGAAAATCTCCCAGGTTTTGGGCTTCTGGATGGTGTAGGTCGGGCCCTGGGGGTTGCCCTTCGGATGCAGCGTTAGCACCTGGGTTTGAGGGGAGACGGTGCCGGTGAAGGTACCGAGGACGTTCTGGAACTCCCAGGTGGTGGTCTGGAAGGAGGTCCAGACGCTGTCGATGTACGTGTCAAAATAGATGGGATTGTTCGCCTGAGAATAGATGCCGTGCTTCGGAGCGAGGATGCGGTAGGGGGCCTGGGCCGTCCTCAGGGACTGGAACGCGGAATCAACGTCCTGGGCGTATTTCTGGAAGAGGGTGGATCGGCTGGTTTCGAGCCCGACGGTCTGGTCGGACTGGCCGGTTTGCGAGAGCGTGAGCTTCAGAGGAACGCCGAACTGGTCAACCTGCGTGGTATTGCCGTTGAACCCGGAATTCATGGTGGAGAACTCGATCCAGTCAACGTACAGGTTGAGGTTCGGGTCGGTCGGGTTGCCGAAGTCGGGACCGGCGTAGCCGATGTTGCCGGCGGCGTCGTGGTTGACCTTCAGGTAGAGGGGGCTCCCCATGCCGATCCAGAGCCGGGCCCCCTGGAGCTGGTAGGGAACGTCCCAGCCGGAGGCGAACTGGTCGATCGTGTGGAAATAGTTCGAGTAGTCGATCTTGTTTTTTGTGAGGTGCCCCGCCGCGGTGTTGTCGCTGAGCGCCATCGCGGTGGTGGAACCGTTTGAATCGACCCGGACAAACGTTCCGGAGGCATCCTTCGCGGTGATGGCGACGTGGATCGACGCGTTGGTGTAGGCGGGTGTGCCGTGGGGATCGCGGCCGGGAGCGGTGAGATTCTCGAAGCGGAAGGTGACGAAGGGGGTCGCCTCGGCCCCCTGATTGCGCCAGGCCATCAGGCCCGTTCGCAGGAGCTGAGCGCGACTGGCGGCGGAGGTGGCCTGGGCCGTGCCGGGGATGGGTCGAGATCGGAAGGCGCTGGCGGCCTGGAGGAAATCCTCCGGATCGACGTCGAAATCGCCGGAAACGTCGCCGGCGAGTCCGACGGAGACCACGAACGCGCCGGTTGATTCGCCCTGGCCGGAGACGGTGAGGGAGAAGTCTCCGGGGCGGAGGGGGACGAAGGCGGTGATGGTCTCGCCGGATCGGATCTGGTGGGGCACGACCGCAGGGCCGGAGCCCCGGCGAATCTGGACCTGTCCAGGCATGAAGGGGCTGTCGTCGAGCGGTCGGACCTCGATCTGGTAGACGATCCGATCGGAAGGGCCGGGATCGACCCGATCGGCGGTCAGGGGTAAGGGAACCGAGGCTCGCTGTTGGGGAGCCTCAACGGTCCCGAAGCGGTGGAAAAGGGCGGGGACGGTGCTGAGCAGGGTTCGGGCCTCGAGGGGCTCGCAGGATGGTCTGGGAAGCAGTGAGAGAGGGTTCCGACGGCGGCGGTTTCGCATGCGAGGTTTCCCGGTGAGGAATTCGAGCAGTGCTTCCTGGAAGGTGATCGATTCTGACCCATCCTCATCAGCAACGGATAGGACCGAGAACGGCCTCTGTCAATTTAAAGGGCGAACGGAGCGCGGGGGCCAGATGGTGATCGTGGACAAAAAGGGCCGATCGTCTATATCATCCGGTGGTGAATGACTGTTCCAGGTTCCGCCCCGATCCAACGACTGTTGACGGACAGAAACGACGTGGCCACTCAGACCGACTCGGAAGACGCGGTGTCTGCCCCGGAGATTGACAAATCGGGGCATCGGGTGCGCTCGATGTTCGCGTCGATCGCGGGAAAGTACGACCTGTTGAATCACCTGCTGAGCCTGAATATCGACACGCTCTGGAGGCGGTTCACCGTTAAGACGGTGCCGCCGGAACCGGGGGTGCCGGTGCTCGATTGTTGCACGGGGACGGCGGACCTAGCGCTGGCGTATGACAGGGCGGCGGGGGGGAAGACGCCGGTCGTGGGGTCGGATTTTTGCCGGGAAATGCTGCTGATCGGCAACGTGAAGGCGAAGAAGCGGGGGGCCGAGGAGCGGGTGACCTTGATCGAGGGGGACACCCAGCGGTTGCCGTTTCCGAGCAATGGGTTCGGCGTGGTGACGGTGGCGTTTGGCCTGAGGAACGTCAGCGACACGGCGAAGGGGCTGGATGAGATGATCCGGGTCGCCAGGCCGGGGGGGAAGGTGGCGATCCTGGAGTTTTCGAGGCCGAGGGGGCCGGTGCTGGGGAGGGCGTATCTGACCTTCTTCAAGCATATTCTGCCGAAGGTGGGGCAGACGATCGCGCCGAATCAGTACAACGCGTACAAATATCTGCCCGAGACGGTGATGCAGTTCCCCGACGGGCAGGAGATGTTGGATTTGATGGCGTCGAGGGGATTGACCGAGACGGTGCAGCATCCGTTGACGTTCGGGATCGCCACGCTGTACGTCGGGACAAAGCCGGCATCGACGGGAGCGGGGTCGTGAGCCGGTCGGACGAGGCACTGCCGATTGTGCTGGCGATCACCGGGGCGAGCGGGGCGCCGTATGCGGTGAGGTTGCTGCAGGTGCTGTGCGGGTCGGGTCGGACGGTCCATCTAACGATCAGTTCGAGCGGCGCGCATGTGATGAGGGAGGAAACAGGGATTGCGCCGGGTCAGTCGGTGTCGCGGTTTGATGCGGGGGTGTTCGGCGATCTCGGGCCGGGGCGGGTGGTGTATCATCATCATGCGGACTTCACGGCGGGGATTGCGAGCGGATCGTTTCCGACGGGGGGAATGGTGGTTTGCCCTTGCAGCATGAGTACGCTGGCGTCGATTGCGCATGGGGTGACGACAAACCTGATCACAAGGGCGGCGGATGTTCACTTGAAGGAGCGTCGGAAGTTGATCCTGGTGCCGAGGGAGACCCCCTTGAACCTGATCCACCTGGAAAACATGACCGCGGTGACGCGGGCGGGCGGGGTGGTCTTGCCGGCGATGCCGGGGTGGTATCATCAACCGAACTCGCTCGATGATCTGGTGAACTTCGTGGTGGGGCGGATTTGCGATCAGCTCGGCGTGGGGAACGACCTGATCCGGCGCTGGGGATACGGCAAACCGTCGACGGAACGTGAAGGCTGATCGGACCAGAAGACTCATGACCACCGATGCTCGACCGACCGGCTTTCTGGGAAAGCTGGGCGACATTCTGGGGATGATTCGGTTCAGCCATACGCTGTTTGCGCTGCCGTTTGCCCTGCTGGGAGCGGCGATGGCGGCGTTGGAGCCCTCAGGAAGGGCGAACGCGGGGGCGAAGGAATGGATCGGCATTCTTTTGTGCATGGTGACGGCACGGTCGGCGGCGATGGCGTTCAATCGGCTGGTTGATCGGCAGATTGACGCGAAAAACCCGAGGACGGCGACGCGGCACCTGCCAAGCGGCAGGCTCTCGGTGCGATCGGTCGCAGTGTTCACGGTGGTGAATGCGGCGTTGTTCATCGGGGCGACGGGGTTGTTCCTGCCGGAGAATCCGTGGCCAATTCTGCTGTCGGTGCCGGTGCTGGTGTGGTTGTTCGGGTACTCGTATGCGAAGCGGTTTACGAGCCTGGCGCACTACTGGCTCGGGGCGGCGCTGGCGATGGCGCCGATCGCGGCGTGGATCGCGCTTCGGGGGGACCTGGCCTGGCCGCCGGTGTTGCTGGGGATCGTGGTGCTGTGTTGGGTGGGTGGGTTCGACATCATTTATGCGTGTCAGGACGCGAGTTTTGATCGGTCGAGCGGGTTGAGGAGCATTCCGTCGCGGCTAGGGATTGCGGGGGCCTTGCGGCTGGCCGCGGCGAGTCATGCGGCGATGGTGGCGGCCCTGGTGGGGCTGGGTTTGAGTGTGCCGGCGTTCGGGGGGATTTACTGGGCGGGCGTGGCGGTGGTGGCAGTGTTACTGGTGTATGAGCATTCGATCGTGCGTCCGGATGATCTGGGCCGGGTGAATGTGGCGTTTTTTCAGGTGAATATCGGGATTAGCCTGGGATTGCTGGCGGTCGGAGTGGTGGATCTCCTGGTCTGAACCATCGGTCCGGTGAGTGGTTGGTGGGGTGAGGGCGGATCGCGTGATAGAATCGCGGTCTCGCCTGGAATCGGCGGCGCAGGAGCCGTCGAAGTGTTGCCCGCTGGCCCGGAGCCGCGATCATGATCTTGCCGTCTCTTCGATCCGGAATTGGCCGGACGATTGGTCTTGCCCTGGTGTGGGTGTTAATGCCGTTCCGATCGGACGGACAGGACAATCGGCATCCGCCGAGCGCCGAACAACTTGCCGAAATCGAGGAGAAGACCGCCGCGCTGGCCAAACAGCTTGATCGGCTGGCAGACGCGTTGACTCCCGAACAGAAGGAGCTGGGCGACGCGCTGGCGGATGTGGCGGTTTTTCACAAGGCGGCGGAGTGGATCGTCCGGCACGAGGAGTATTTCGAGAAGGATTCGGCGCAGTGGACGATCGACGCCCTGGATCGGGGGCTCCAACGGGTCGAGCAGGCGATCGCGGGGGATCGACCCTGGGAATCAGCGGCGGGGGGAGTGGTCAGGGGGTATCGGTCGATCGTCGATGGATCGGTGCAGCCGTATGCGGTGTATCGGCCGGAAGGGTTGGATCGGTCGCAACGGGTGCGGCTTGATGTGGTCCTGCACGGGAGGAACGCGCGCTTGAATGAGGTGAGGTTCATCCGGGATCACGACGGGAAGGACGCTCCGGAAGGATTGAGCGATCGGATTGTGCTGCACGTATATGGCCGGGGGAACAACGCGTATCGATGGGCGGGCGAGTCGGACGTGTTCGAGGCGATTGACGCCGTGCGACGGACGGAGCGGATTGACCCGGAGCGGATCGTCTTGCGAGGGTTCTCGATGGGAGGGGCCGGTGCCTGGCATCTGGGCCTGCACCACCCGAGCACCTGGGCCGCCGTCGAGGCCGGGGCCGGGTTTAGCGAGACGATCAACTATGCCAGGCAAACGGACCTGCCGAAGTATCAGCGCAAGGGCTTGCACATTTATGATGCGGTCGATTACGCGCTGAATGCGTTCAACGTGCCGATGGTCGGCTACGGGGGAGAGGAGGACCCGCAGTTGCAGGCATCGGAAAACATTGTGCAGGCGCTGAACGAACTGGGTTTCACGACCACGACGGAAGGGTTGGAAACGCGGGCCGAGGGGCTGAATTTTCTCCGGGTGGTCGGCGCAGGGATGGGGCATCGGGTCGATCCGGCAAGCAAGGAGGTGATCGACGCGTTTCTCGATGAGCATGCGAGGCGGGGGGTGAATTACGATGCGTCTCGGGTGCGGTTCGTGACGTACACGACCCGGTACAACCGGGCGGCGTGGATTCAGGTGGAGGAGTTGCTGGAGCATTACCAGCCGGCCACGGTGGATGCGGAGGTTGATCCGGACAACCGCGACGTGGTGGAGATCACGACCGAAAACGTGGCAGTGCTGGCGGTCGAGCGTCAGGTGGCGGCGCAGGCCCGGATCGACGGGGTGACGTTGCCCCTTTCGGAAGCCGGGGGGAACCTCTTGCCGCACACCTATTACCGGCGCGAGGGAGCGAACTGGATCGTGCTCGATTATGAGCAGTCACGCGCCATTCAGTTAAATCTTCGAACGCGCAAGCATGCGGGACTTCAAGGGCCGATCGACGATGCGTTCATGGGGCCGTTTCTTTGCGTCCGGGGAACGGGAACCCCCTGGAACCCGGCGGTTCACGCCTGGGCCGAAGCGCGGCTGGAGCGGTTTGCGGCGGAGTGGAACCAATGGATGCGCGGAGAGTTGCCGATCAAGGATGATACGGATGTGACGGCCGAGGACTTCAAAAAGTTCCACCTGATTCTGTTCGGTGATCCCGGTTCCAATCGGCTGATGGAGCAACTGTTGCCGCAGCTTCCGGTGTCGTGGACCCGTGAGCGGGTTGGGTTTGCCGATGCGAACCCGGCCGCCGATCATGCTCCGGCATTGATCGTTCCCAATCCGGTGAGCCTGACCCGGTATGTGGTCGTCAACAGCGGTCACACGTTCGGGGCCGATGCGTTCCGGGGAACCAATGCTCTGCTCTTTCCGAGGCTCGGTGATTATGCCGTCATTCGGATCGCGGAGGACGGGGAGGACGAGGTCGTGTCGTCAGGATTCTTTGATGAAGCGTGGAAGGTGAAGGCCGAGTAAGTCGAGTCTCCACCCCATTCGCTGACCGATTTGACCCTCTCTCCCCGCGTGTTCGAGGGACGAGAGGGCAATGTCCCGATCATCATTCCTGGCGTTGTGTTGTCGGCTCCCCCCCCGGCCCTCTTCTCCGGCTTGAGGGCGAGGGTGACAGGTCCCAACTTTCGACTCCGGGACCATTCTCCGACCCTCTCCCCGACCTTCGGGGGAGAGGGTGGCGGAGGAACATCAACCGCCGGAGAACTTGCCGGATGCTACATCAATAGTCATCGGCCGAGAGGAGTTCGCCGCCGTTGCGGGTCACAAGCCCCGCGAAGGTCCGGATGTTGACCGTCTCCTTGATGAATCGGACCGAGCCGTCACCGAGCAGGACGTTTGCCCCGCCCGGGTGGAAGGCGAAGACCTCCGAGGTCCCCTCCGTCCCGTAGTAGGGGTGCGGGAATGGGCTGGTGCCGACGTCCTCGCCGTTCGTGCAATTCAAGGGGCAAGGTCCGGGCAGAAGGGCTCCGCCGGGAGCGGAGCCGTCGAGCGTCAGGTCCGAGGCCGGCCGCGCCCAGCCCCCACCGTTGACGCGAACCTGGGCCAGGTCTTCGCTGATTTGGTTGCCTCCTTTGCGGAACAGGAACGGCCGGCCGGCCGATTCGGCGTACATGATCGTGTTCGACGTGCCGTCCCGCACGTCTGCCAGCCTCGGCCGTTCGTTCTTCGGCAGCATTCCCTTGCCCACCCCATCGACCAGCCTCGCCGAGAGCAAGCGGGCATCGACGCCGATGGTCGGTGAGTAGTCGGTCACACCGTTGATGTTCGCCACAAACGGCGAGAACTCAGGGATGCCGTCCCGCCGCTCGGGCAACGGCGACGACGGGCAGAGGAAGGTCTTCACCTGCGTCAGACTTGACGTTGTATTCACCGGATGGCCCCAAGTCGCGTTGAGATTGAACGTGTGATAGAGATTGCCCCCTTCCAGGTATTGCAGCAGGTAGGTCAGGCCCGCCGTCCGGGGCAAGGGGGTCAGGCCGCCCGGCCGGAGGCTGGAGGGCAGATGCCCCTGCACGTCGTGGAACGTGTGCGCGGCGATTCCCAACTGCTTCAGGTTGTTGACACACTGCGCCCTCTGGGCGGCCTCGCGGGCGGCCTGCACCGCCGGGAGCAAGAGGCCCACCAGAACACCGATGATCGCGATGACCACCAGCAACTCGATCAGCGTGAACCCCTTCCGCGTGCCGTTCGATCTCATCAGACGTACCTCACCGTTCCTGAATTCTTGAATTCGGCCTTCCGAGCCGACGCCCCGCCGGACCGCCTCGTCCCGAAAACGCTCTGGATCGTGTCTCATCGGATTTGGAACTCCTCCAGGCGGTTCTCCCCTTCGATGACCGTCACCTTCAGCGGCGACTGCTCGGGGCTGGTGTACTGGGGGGGAATGACATTCGCTCCCGGAACTGCCTCGCCATGCTCGAACCGCAGCTTCCACCATTCCACAGTTACGGCGTAGTCGCCCGCCGGGGCGCCGTCCCCCTCGGACCAGGTCGAGAGCCGGAAGGTGCCATCCGGTCCCACCTGCGCCCGAGGACGCTCCTCACTGCCGTCGGTCGGGTGGAAGACGAGAAACGCCCCCGCCGCCGGCTCGCCGCCGACGCGCAAGACCCCCTCCACCGGGTAGGTCTTCGGGCCATCGTCGCCCGAACACCCCAGGCCCCCGATCGCCAGAGCAAGCAGCATCGGCCCGCTCGCCCAACCTCCAGCCCGGTATCCCCCTCGACGTGTGTCCTGACGGCTCATCTTGCGGTCCTCTGATCCACTTCTCACCCGACGCGCCGACCAGACGCGACGTGGTGCAGGATCATTACCAAGTCGATCGTCTTAGTCAAGATTGAATCTTTGGTATCTCATGTTTCTTGGTGATCTTTTGCGGCCTGCGTGCGTACACCTACTCGGTCCGTGCCAGGCCGGGCTGGGCTGGGACGCAGAGGGATGTCCGACACGAGGCCGCGAAGGGGAAGTCGTAACCTTCATCTGGGAAGGTGTTTACGCCGTGATTCGGACGTGCGAGTGGGGCGGAGATCGTGGGTGGGCTCCGGCCGATGATGCCGGAGCGGCCGGGAGCACCGGCTCCCCCGAGAGCGAGGGCGAGGGTTGGAGCCGAGCCAAACTCGGTGAGGCGTCGGATTGGGTGGATCAGTTCATCCATTCGAAACAAAAAAAGGCCAATGCCCGAGAGGCGGAACTCTCGGACATCGGCCTGTTCTTCCTGGATCACGAACAGATCACATGATCAGCGAACGACGCCGGCGAGGGCGGGGACGTCGATGTGCTCGCCGGGCCACCAGCGGGCGCCGTCGCGTTCGATGCGGTGGTAGAGGGTGTCGCGTTCGACGGGATCGCGGCCAGCCTCGGCAATGAGGCGGCGGATCTCGTCGATGGTCATTTCCTCGGGAGTCTCGGCGCCGGCTTCGTGGTAGATCGTCTCATGCACGACGGTGCCGTCGAGGTCGTCGGCCCCGAAGGAGAGGGCGACCTGGGCGGTCTTGATACCGAGCATGATCCAGTACGCCTTGATGTGAGGGAAGTTGTCGAGCATCAGGCGGCTGATGGCCATCGTTTTCAGATCCATCACGCCAGAGGGCTTGGGAATCTCGTCCATCCGGGAATTGTCCGGGTGGAAGGCCAGCGGGATGAAGGTCTGGAAACCGCCGGTTTCGTCCTGAAGCTCGCGGAGGCGGATCATGTGGTCGATCCGGTGCTCGGGGCGTTCGATGTGCCCGTAGAGCATGGTGGCGTTGGAGTGCAGGCCCAGTTGGTGGGCGGTGCGGTGGACCTCAAGCCAGGTTTCGGTCGAGGCCTTCGCGCCGCAGATCTGGTCGCGGACCTCGGGGTGGAAGATCTCGGCACCACCGCCGGGAAGGCTGCCGAGGCCGGCGTCGAGCAGGCGTTGAAGAATGTCGCGGAGGGACGAGCCGCGTTCGATCTTGCGGAACCACTCGTACTCGACGGCGGTGTACGCCTTCACGTGAATCTCGGGGGCGGCTTCCTTCACCCACCGGACGACATCGACGTAATACTGGAACGGGAGCTTGTGGTGCAGACCGCCGACGATGTGCAGCTCGGTGGCGCCTCGGGCGTGGGCCTGTTCGGCCCGTTCCTTGATCTCGGATTCGCCCATCGTGTAAGCACGCGGGTCGTTCAGGTCGGCGCGGAAGGCGCAGAAGTCGCACTTGTAGACGCAGACGTTGGTCGGATTGATATGAGTGTTAACGTTGTAATAGGCAAAATTGGCGTTGTAGCGCTCGCGGACGAGGTTGGCCATTTCCCCGAGCGTAAACAGATCGTTCGTGGCGTAGAGCGCCAAGCCGTCGTCAAAGCTCAGGCGCCGGCCTGCCTCAACCTTCTCGCGAATCTCCAGCAATCGGGGATCGTCGGTCGCCATGCGTGGGGTCCAGGTTGGAGGAGGGTCGTCCCGGAAGACTCGGTTTCGTCAGTAAGTTTAGTCGGAATTGAACGGACCATCAAGGCACGGTTCGAGCGCGGGATGCTTGCGGTTCGGCATCGGGTCTGCGGGTCAGAACGGAGACGTATGGACTTCCGAATTTGTCCCGAGCGGAGCATCCGACGATGGCCAACTCTCGAAACTCCAAGGTCGAGTTGCTGGAAGGTGGAGACATTTTCTTTCTCTACCGGCCCGACGTCGAGGAGCGCGACCCGGAAGGGCTCGACGACATCCAGCGCTTCATCATGGTCTTGCATCCGAGGAGGGCCAGGCGATACCGCCTGATCACCCTGGGACGCAAGCGCATGCCGGAGCTTGAGAACGGCGGTTCGCGTCACTGGGCCTTCGTGTCGAAGGTCTGCGCGAACCGAGACGAGGCGCACGAGGAGTTCGCCTCGGAGACGTACAAGACCAAGACGCGAGGGACCCGGCACCAACCGGCGGCCCGACCGGCGGGCGAGGGAGTGTATGCGATCGTCCGACACGGCGATCATACGCACCTGGCCTACGCGCTCGAACTGCCGGAGACGCCCGGAACCGTGCAGAAGGAACTGAACATCGAACCGCAGGCCAGCTACATCCTTTCGGTGAAGAACCCAGAGGCGTCGTCGCCGAAAGGGGTGGGGCTGTCCGAATCGCAGCAGGCGGAGTTTCCGAAGTCGCTGCAAGAACGGTTCGACGGGCGGCGCTTTCTGGCGGTCGATCCTCCCAACTTCCTCAACCACGAAGGGGCCGAACTGATGCTGATTGGGGCTCACGACGACGTGGCAGAGGAACTTGGGATCGATCTCGACCCTCAACAGGAAGACGTGGATCAGGCCGAGATTCTTCGAGAATTGAAGCTCCATCGATCGCCGAAGATGCTCAAGCCGCTGGTCGAGGGACAGTGGACCTGAGTCAAGGGGATCGGGGGACGGACAGAGCCCCGTGCGTCTGCTCACCGGAGAGCAAGGCGGCGGCCGCAATTTCCCGCTCGGTGCGCTCGATGAGCCCACAGGCAACGAGGGCTCGGATGTGCTTGCAGCCGAGCGGGTCGAGGCCATCGCGTCGGTAGATGAAATCGGGGCAGTCGCAGGTTGCGCCGTGACGGGTCTGGGAGACGTCGTACCGGGTGCCGTCGGGCTTGGTCAACTGGAAGGCCCGGCACGCGAGGAGAGGGTCGGCCAGGATCGGCCGGACGAGATAGGGGAAGGTGTTGATCGTCAAATAAAGCTCATAGGCTCGGCCTCTGGAGGCATTCGAACCGTGAGAACCCCTCGCCGCGGTCATTGATCGAGCCATGACCCCCACCTCCTCGCCTCGCTTCAGGTCCAAGTTTGCGCAAGATGTACACCTGTATTGTATACGAAGGGAATGGGGGTGCAAGTTCGTTGTGGCCCGGAAATTCGATTGAATTGACAGGGGGAGCCGGGCCGCTAGAATCGTGCTCGAATGGTGAACCGCGGCGTGCCGGGCGGGCGTGCTTGCCCGAGCGATCCAGGAGGGGGCCGGGCCTTGATCTCTTGCGAAACGGGATCGGGACCGTGATCGTACAAAAGGCCGGGAGGGTGCCCGATGGGCCGAGTCCGAGCAGGTGTCGCGGGGCTTCGGCTCGTGGTGCGATTGGCGTCGCTGGTTGGCCTGATCGTTACGATGACGATGGTGTCGGCCGCTCAGGAACAGGCGCCGGAGCCGGAGGCGATCGACCCGAGCGATCCAGTGGCCGAGGTGGTGGTGGATCGCCTGACCGAGCCGCCGATCGGGGCTGATGGTGAGCTGGGGGCAGCCGATGCTGCCGAACCGCAAGCCGCTCCGGTGGGGACGTCGAGCGTTTGGACCTTGATCCGCACCGTCAACCCGATGCTGATTCCGCTGGTGCTGTGCTCGGTGGCCACGGTGGGCTTCACGCTGGAACGGGCAGTGGCCTTGCGGCGGGCTCGGGTGATTCCGAGGGATTTTGTCGAGCGGTTTCTGGAACGGCTCGCCGCGGGAAAGCTGGACCGCGACCGCGCCGCCGAGCTGTGTCGGGCGCATGAAAGCCCGGTCGCCCGGATCTTCGGCCATGCGATTCGCTACTGGGGCCAGCCGGCAACGGCGATCCGGCAGGCGGTTGAGGCGGACGCGGCGTCGGAAATCGCCGACATGAAGCGCAACGTGCGGGTGCTGAACGGCACGGCGACGCTTGCTCCGCTGCTGGGCTTGCTGGGCACGGTGGTTGGCCTGATTGAGGCATTCGAGGCACTGGGAGGCCCAGCGATTCAGGATGCCTCACGAGGCCAGGCGCTGGCCAATGGCATCAGCCTGGCGTTGGTGGCGACGGCGTTTGGCCTGGTGATCGCGATTGTTTCGGTCATTGCGTACTACGCCCTCTTGAACCGGATCGACCGGCTGGTGAGGGAGCTGGACGAGCAGGTTCGCCGGGTGATCGAGCTGGTTTCGGCCGAGACGTGGGCCGGGAACGATCGGCGGGGGATGCCGGGTCTGACCGCGGCCGAGCGCGGGCGGCCGGAATCGCGAGCCCTTTGAGGTGGTGACGGTCTGATCCGTTCGGAGATGCAACGATCTTCACGACCGAAACGATGATCCGAGGCCGAGACGGAGCCGAGGCCCCTTATGCTGGGTGATGGACAGAACACCGAGGAGATGCCCTTTATCAACATGACGCCAATGGTGGACGTCATGCTCTGTCTTTTGATCTTCTTCATGGTCGCCTCGCGGCTGTACGATTGGGACGACCTGCAATTTACGGTCCGGGTGCCCGAAGTCGGCAATGCCGCGCCGCTGACCTCGGCCCCCGAGGACCTGAGGTTGACGGTGATCGAACCGGGCCGGGTGGCCGTGGGAGCCGAGGAATACGACCTGGAGGCGCTCCGCGACCTTCTGGAACAGGCCCAGGCAAACTACGACGAGCAAGGGGTACAGATCCGGGGCGACGCGACCCTGAGTTTCCAGGATCTGGCCGATGTGCTGTCGGTCTGCGATGCGTCCGGGATTCGCAACGTCTCGCTCCTGGTGCGACCGGAACCGGAATCCGCAGCGTCTCCGGACGACGCGCCGTGATTCAAACGACCGGGGATTGAGTGGACTCGATCCCAGGGCGAGCGATGCCGGGGAAGTGCTTCCGCGGGTGGCTCGGCCGAGCGTTTTCCTTCATTCCTCATTGTGGAGTCTTGCCCGCTCATGGCATCGCACGACGCCTCTGTCTCGATCACCGCCGAAGCCGCGCCGCCGGTTTCGAAATGGGCCGTGCACCGGCGGATGTACAACTGGGTCTTGAGCTGGGCGGAAACCCGGTACGGGTTGCCGGTCTTGATGGCGATCTCGTTCATCGAGAGTAGCGTCTTCCCGATCCCGCCGGATGTGTTGCTCATCCCCCTGGTGCTGGCCGCGACCACGCGATGGGTGCGGCTGGCGTTCTGGTGCACGGTCGCGTCGGTGCTGGGCGGGATGTTCGGGTATGCAATCGGCTTCGCGGCCTGGGAAACGGTGGGGACCTGGATTGTCCAGAACCTGGCCCATGTGGACCTGGTGACGGTCGAAGGGCGCGAGGATATTGCGCTGCCGAGTTATCTGCTGAAGTCGATCGGGGCCGAGCGGCTGGGAGGGGAATACCTGTTCCAGGTCTATGACCACTGGAACGCCTGGATCGTGTTCATCTTCGGCCTGACCCCCCTGCCCTACAAGCTCGTGACGGTGACGGCCGGGGTGGCACAGGTGAACCTGATCGTCTTCACGCTGGCCTCGATCGCCTCGCGAGGACTTCGGTTCTTCGTGGTTGCCTGGATCATCAAGACGTGGGGACCGCCGGCGAGGCTTTTCGTTGAGAAATACTTCAACTTGCTCGCGGTCCTGTTCACGCTGCTGCTGGTCGGCGGCTTCGCGGTGTTGAAGTTCGTGCTGTGATCGGATCGGTTTGATCGGGGGCTCGATCGACCAGATCGCACATGACGAAACCGGGGAGAGGCACCTCGACCGCTCGGTGCCAGTCCCCGGTATTGTCATGCGCCTCATGAACCGATCAGCGGCGTGAGGGTTTTTTCGTTTTCTGGGCGGCCCGGCGTTCCTTGCCGAGCTTTGCCGCGGAGACGAACCAGAACGGGGCAATCACCACGCAGACGATCGTCGCCGTGGCGGCACCAAGTTGCTGGGCCCGCTGCTCTTTTTGGCGGTTGGAGAGGGACGCCCCGTCAATCCAGGTGACGGCGACCAGACCGACAAGCACCGCAAGCACCAGCGCGGCTCCCGTGACGATGAGCGGGAGCTTGAATTGACGCATCATCAGCGCAGTTCCCGAGGGGACGTGAATCGGGATCGAGAAAACGGAGACGAGGGCGGCATCATCGCACGGCCCCCGTCACGCAATCAAGAGGCAAAACGGCGCGGAGGTGTTCCGCTTCAGATCAGGCCGAGTTGCGAGGCGCCGAGGTATCCGCCGGCGAAGATGAGGCCGAGCATCGAGATCCAGAGCAGGAGATCCCAGAGTTTTCCGGCCGTGACGCGCGGGTCGGACCTTCGGTAGCGAAGGAAGACGGCGGCGGAGGCGATCAGTGGCAGGGTGATGGCCTGCATCAGGCCGCCGAGCGTGACCATCCGCACCGGACTGCCAAGGCCCATATAAAGCAAGAGGCCGAAGATCGGCAGGGCCACGCAGAAGAAACGAACCCACTTGCGGCGGTATTCCTCGGAGTCTCGGGGGTAGTAGTCGCAGACGCGGAGGAAGTCGGCCAGCAGGCGGCCGGTTCCGGCCGTGGCGGCAAAGAGGGTCGAGTAAAGCACGGCGATGGCGCCAAGGACGAGGAACCACTTGGCCGCGGTGGGTCCGAGGGCCGGCTCGTACATTTGCACGAGGGTGAGGATCATCTCATCGACGCGGTCGGGCAGGCCGCCGGCCTCGGTCTGGCCGTGCAGGACGGCGGCGCCGAGCAGGAAGAAGGCGACCGTAGCGATCGTGTAGACGACCATGCTCACCCAGGCGTCGAGCTGCAAGACGCGCATCCAGCCTCGGGCACGCTGAATCCAGGCGCTCGAGTCGTCTCGGGGGCCGGTCGATCGGGCGTAGCCTTTTTCCATGCACCAGTAAGGGTAGCTGAGCAGTTCCGTGGCCCCGACTCCGGTGATGCCGAACATGGCCAGGGCGGCCATGATGATCGTTGGATCGTTCGGAATGCGGAAGGTGAGCCCCTCGGCCAACTGCCCCCATCGGATCGCCACGTCGGGGGGCAAGAGGATGACGCAGAGGACGGTCATCAGGGTGAAGACGGCGACAAAGGCGGTCATCGTCCGCTCGACCAGGCGATAGCTGCCGGTCCAGAGCATCGCGGCGGTCAGGGCGGTGACGAGCACTCCCCAGAACAGTTCGGGGCGCTCATTGAGACCGAGGCTGCCACCGAGCAAGACCGTCACTCGGGGCAGGATCATCGACGCGGCCTGGCCGATGCCGGCGATCATCGCGCCGATCTGCAACTGCGTGACCAGCAGCATGATCGCGCACCACCAGACAAGCAACGGACCCGGCCCCGGCAGCGATCGGAAGCCGGAGAAGGTCGTCTGGCCGCTGGAGACGGCGTAGCGTCCCAGCTCGACCTGAACGAAGACCTTGATGAAGCAACTGATGATGACCAGCCAGAGGATGACGAATCCGGCCTTGGCCCCGGCGTGCGTGGTGGCGATTAGCTCGCCGGTGCCGACAATGGCCGCGGCGAGAATCAGGCCGGGGCCGATCTGCCGGAGCGCCTTGCCCAGGGTCGGGGGCGGCTCCTGAATCTGATCGACCTGGCCGAGACGGGGGTCTTCGGCGGCGGAGGCCGGGGAAGTCGTGCGGCTCATGGGCTCGGCCAAGTCCGGGGAGAGCGGATTGGGTTGGTTGCGGTGGTCATCGTAAAGGCCCCGCGGAGCCCTCGCAACCGCTCAGCCCGGTCAAGCGGATTCGGCGATCCGATCAGACGGCCGCCGGCGATCGCGTCGAGGACCGGGGCGGATCGGGACATGGGGACCGGGAATCGTCGGCGAGGCCGAGAGAATCTCGTCAATCAAGGACACGATCCGGTCGTGGAAGACCTCCGGCGCCAGGGACTCGGCCTTGCGGCGGGCGAGGAAGGGGTCGTGGGGCCGGCCGGCGGCCTCAAACGCCTCGATGGCCTGGCAAAGGGGCTCGGGGCCTGGCTGGTCGTAACGCCAGCCGGTGCGGTGATCGACCGTTTCGGCCACCCCGCCGCGATTCAGGGCGATCACCGGAGCGCCACAGGCGAGGGCCTCGGCGGGGACGATGCCGAAATCTTCCTCGCCGGGAAAGAGCAAGGCGCGGCAGCGTCGGTAGTGGTCGCGGATGACCTCGTCGGGTTGCCAGCCGAGAAACTGCACCGAAGGTCCGGCCAGCTTCTCCAGGCGAGCCCGTTCGGGGCCGGAGCCGATCACCACCAATGGCCGACCGGTGGCCGAGCAGGCGGTGACGGCGTGGTCGAGCTTCTTGTACGGCACCAGGGCCGAGACGCACAGATACGGGCCGTCGCGCGGGGTGGTCGGGTCGGGGGTGTAAAACGCCGTGTCGACCGGAGGGGGAATGACCCGGCTGTCTCGTCCGTAGCAGCGGGCAATCCGCTGGCGAACCGTCTCGGAGATGGCCACGAACTGCGTGACGCCGCGGGCCGTGGCCTGGTCCCAGGCGCGGAGACGGTCGAGCGCCGCCCCGGCCATCGCCTTGCGAACCGGCTTGCCGGTCCAGCCATCGAGGTAGGCCGCTCGGCCTTCCCAGGCGTAGCGCATGGGGGTGAAGCAGTAGCAAAGGTGCGGCACGCCGGGAGGGACGCGGACCGACTTGGCGACGCAGTGGCTCAGGCTGATGACCACGTCCACCCCTTCGGGACGCCACGATCGCGCGGCCAGGGGCATGACCGGGAGCAGATGGCGATAGTGCCGCAAGACGCCCGGAATGCGTTGCAAGGGGGACGTTTGGATGGTCATGGCCTCGATCGTCGGGCTCATCCGGCCGCGATCGTGCAGGAGCGTGAACAAGGGGGCATCCGGAAAGGCCCGGCAGAGAATTTCCAGGCACTTCTCGCCGCCTCTCATGCCGGTCAGCCAGTCGTGGACGAGGGCCGCGCGGACCGCTCGGGAAGGCGTCTCTGGCCTTGAGGCTCCGATCGGAATGTGCGGGCCCGCCTCCATGCCGGCCTCCCCCTCGTTGCTCGTCCCAGATGATGGCACGGAGTCCGCCGTGGCTCCGCACCTTCTGTGCGGGATTCATAAGGTCGGAAACGTACCCGAGGCGGCCAGATCCGACAAGGCGGATCGCGTCGGAAACCGTTTGCGCGATTCCGGCCGGGACCGGTCGGTTTTTTGGGCTCGGGTCGCGGAGAAAGAGGGACGAAGGTGAAAAGGGGGGGAGGTGGTGGGCTCGCAAGGCAAGGAGGGCGGGCCGGGGAACCCTCACCCCGACCCTCTCCCCGCGGAGGCGGGGAGAGGGGGACGGAATGCAGCCATCGACCGGGATCGAGGGTGAAGGAGCCACTGCGGAATGGGAACCGAGCCAGGATCGCGGGGGGGTCAGCGTACCCCGACCAGTTCGACCTCGAAAGTCAGCTCGGCGCCGGGGGGGATCTTCGGCGGGGCGCCGCGATCGCCGTAGCCGAGCTGGGCCGGGATGACCAGGCGGCGTCGCTCGCCGACCCGCATGCCGGGGATGCCCTCGATCCACCCCTGGATCAGGCCGCCAGGATTGAGCGGGAAGTCGGCGGGCTGTCCGCCCATGTTCGAGTCGAACTCGGTGCCGTCGGCAAGGGTGCCGCGGTAGAAGACGGAGACCGTGCGGCCCAGCTCGGCCATCGGGCCTTCGGGATCACCGGGCTTGAGCGTGGTGTAGCGCAGGCCGTTTTCGAGTTCGACCTCCTGGCCGGGTTCGGTCGGCTCGCGGACGATCTTTGGCAGATCGCTGGGCGCCGGGACCGAGGAGGCGACCGTACTCTCGCGAGAGGCCGGAGTTTCACCGAGGGCCTGGGCCCTGTACTGATCGTCTTCGAGGTTGACCGTCAGGGGATCGCCCCCCACTCCCGCAGGAGTCATCGGGACCATCGGGGGCGGCTGGCCACAACCGGCCTGGGCGACCATCGCCGCGGCGATGGCCCACAGCGACCATCGTCGAAGGGGTGTCGTCATGATTGTCCGTTGCTCCCGTCTCGCCATTGGGGGAAGTCTCGAAAGGAAGGATGATCCCCGATCCTTGTGAAGCACAGGTCAGAACTATTCTACCGTCCGAGTGGCTCCGATGCGCCGGGGCGGTCGGTGTGCAGGGCGATCACCTCGGTCGGGGTCGGGATCACCTTGGCCGGATCGGGGAGAATCGGCACGCAAGATACCGCGATCCGACCGCCGAAGCAGACCTCGACATCGGCCCCTGGCACCCGTGCTCGGCCGTGGTAATCGCCATTATAGATGGCCTCGTCCCCTTCGACGGCGAAACCGAGCGGCAAAGGAGACGGATCGATCGGGCAGAAGACAATGTCCGGGTCGGGTTCCTCGGGATTCGGGTGCGGAAGGTTGACGTTCCACAAGGTTCCGGGAGTCCAGGGGCGGTTCATGAGCAGCTCAAGCACCTGGCGGGTCCAGGAGGCGGCCCGTTGCCAGTCCAACGGCCGATCGCGCCGGATGTAATGCGAAACGGCAATGGCCGGGTAGCCGTGCAAGACCGCCTCGCGGGCCGCCGCGACCGTGCCCGAGTGATGGATGTCGGCCCCGAGATTCCCCCCTCGATTGATCCCCGCCAGAACCCAGGCTGGGCCCGGCGCCAGATGATGCAAGGCCAGGCGGACACAGTCGGCCGGGGTTCCTCCCACGGCAATTTGGTGAGGTCCGCGCCGTTCGACCCGAATCGGCTCGCCGCCGGCGGTCACGGCATGGCCTTTGCTCGACCAGGGATCGGCCGGGGCGACCACGCGGACCTCGCCCAGCGGTTCGGCCGCCAGGCGCAAGGCGTCGATGCCGGGAGCGTCGATGCCGTCGTCGTTGGTCAGGACCAGATGGGCGTGAGGAACGCGGACTTCGGAAGACTGGGCTCGATCCATGAATGTCGTCCTTCTGGGAGCGGGAAGATGGTTCAGGGGGTGCCATGTTCGGGCGATTTTGGGCGGTTCTTTTCGAAAAACGAGCAGAAGATGAAAACCTTCGGCCTGCGAACCGTTGACTTTCCCAAACCGACTTGATACCTTACCAACACAACGCACGGGGGATTAGCTCAGTTGGGAGAGCGCTTGCATGGCATGCAAGAGGTCAGGGGTTCAAGTCCCCTATCCTCCACTCGAATCACTTTCATCCATCGCCGGACTTCTTGTTCCGGCGTTTTTGGGTTAAGGCCCAAGGCCATTCGGCCGCTGTGTTCGAGAGAACCGAATCGCTCGGTTGCGTCTCGCTCAGGATGGTAGGGTCGCTTGCTTGGATTCAGGGACGGCCCGGACTCTTTTGTTCTTTGTGATTGCACACTTCGGTGGAGGCCGGGTTTCATGGCAGGCCAGAAGAAGGCCGATTCCCCCGTCCGTATTATCGGCAGTCGGGAATTGCACCAGAATCTGCCGACCATTCTCAACGAACTTCAGCACCCCGACGTTCGCTACGTCCTGACGGTCCACGGACGGCCTCGGGCGGTTCTGGTGGGTGCTGAACCGTTCTTGCAAATGCTCGGCGATCGTTCTCATCCGAGCGAAACGCTGGTCGGTCTTCAACTCAGCGCCTTGCTGGGCAACGAGGTCGGCGCGATCGCCCTGGAAGACATCCAGAAGGCCATCGACGAGTCGGGCTCCAGCCCCACCCCCAGCAACAACCATCACCCGAAGAAACCCTGAGCCCAACCGGCTGAGGGACGCATCCATCAGGCGGGGCGCGGGGTCGCGCTCAATCTGCCCGATCGCCAGGACGGGGCGAGGACGAGACGAAGGTTCCCTTCGAGAGCCGGCCGGTTCTCCGTCTGCGCCGGGTATGGTCCGGAACCACGCGGAGAGATGCCGATCGGACCGCGAGCCGGGACGACGATGCTCCGTGCGCTGGTGATCGGAAGCAAGGATGCTCGATTTTCCGAAGGTCGTTCGGGAAGTCGATGGGCTTCACTGTCCTGATGACATTGCCGGGCGTGCGCACTGCGCGATCCGGTTGACCGTTGCCCTAGGCACGACCCGGAAAATCGTTAAAATCCTCCGGGTCCCCTCAAGACGCACATCTGTTTCGACCGATTCATCCCCTGGTCGAACTGAGGGAAACCCGAGAGACGGCGATCAGGCCCAAGGGTGTTGGAACGACCAGTCCCAATGCCTGACGGCGGATTGTCTGCGGGCGGCGGACCGAAGGACCGCGAGGCCGCTCGTTGCCGGAAAAGGCTCGTAGCGGTCTGAACCGCGAAGACCCGGCCGATCGGGTCACATCCTTCGTCCCATGGCGCGAATCACAAGGACGGTCTGGCCATGCGATTGACCCGATTCGGTAACCGGTACGTGCGAGCGGCAGTGGCCGTGGCATGGTTGGCCCTGGCCGGTTGCCAAAGGATCCCCTACATCGACCAGACGAAGCAGGTCCCGCATGACCCGATTTCCGCCGTGGCCGATGAAGACCGAGCCGTTCAGCAGGCGGCCTTCTTTAGTGATCTTCCCGTTCAGTTGCCCGACATCGTGCCCCCACGCACGCCGGACAATGCCGAGGCCATGGAACCCTGGCCGATGACGCTGGAGGAGGCCATCCAGCTCGGGATGGATAACTCGGAGGTCATCCGCGTGATCTCGCTCGGTGCTCAGGGGATTCCGGTCGAAGGGTTCGCCCCGACCCCCTTGAACACCCAGGCCGGGGCGGCGCTGGGTGCCGGAACGCTGGCGACGATTTATGACCCGGCGATCCAGGAAACCCAGATTGCCCGGGCGTTGTCGGTCTTCGATGGTCAGCTCACCACCCGATTCTTCTACGAGAGCCGCGACTTCCTGGTCAACAACTCGATTCAGGCCGGTTTCTTCGACGCGGATACGAACGTCCTGGCCCTCGTCCGGCAGCGAGGAGCGCCCCAGGGCGTTCCCAGCTTTGAGGCGGCGCTGTCGAAGCGAACGGCCACGGGTGCCACGTTCCGGGTGGCGAACCAGGTCGATTACACCTACGGCAACTCGCCGATTCAGACCTATCCGTCGGCCTACGGCGCACGGACGACCTTGCAATTCAGCCAGCCGTTGCTGGGCGGAACCGACCAGACCGGGCCGAGCGGCCTGGAAGCCAACCGGGCGCCCATCGTCATTCAGCGGCTGAACGCCGACGCCTCGGTCTGGCGATTCAAGGCCGAGGTGATGGCGATGGTTCGCTCGGTCGAGCAGCAGTACTGGGCCCTCTCGCAGCAGCAGGTGCAGTACTGGAGCCGTCAGCAGGCGGTGCGGCTCGGCGAGGCGATTTACGAGCGGGAAGTGGTGAAGCGAGAGGTCGGCACCGGCTCGGAACCGGACGTGGCCGAGGCTGAGGAACAGCTCCGCCAGTTCCAGCTCGAACTGGTGCAGGCGACCGCCGACCTGATTACCACCGAGCGCCAGTTCCGCGAACTGCTCGGCCTGCCGCCGTACGACGGTCGGCGGATTGTGCCCGTCACCGACTGGACGACCGCCCGGGTCCAGCCGGACTGGGAGAGCAGCCTCGCGCAGTTGATCAGTTATCAGCCGGACATCGTGCAGCAACAGCTTCTGGTCCGGGTGGCCGAACTGCAGTTGCTCCTCGCTCGCAACCAGCTCTTGCCGGCCTTGAACCTGGACATGCTGTATCAGTTCAACGGCCTCGGCGAGGACCTCGACGAAGCCTTCGCGGTTATGACGGGCCGCTCGGTGCTGGCGATCGACCCGATCATCGCACAGCAACAGGCGGCGGCGGGGGTGAATCCGGCCCCTACGTTCCACAACAACTTCCAGACCTGGCAGGTCGGCCTGACCTTCTCGATGCCGATTGGCTTCCGAGGCCCCCTGGCCGAGACGAGGCAGGCTCAGTACGCCCTGCTCCGTCAGCGGGCCTTCCTCCAGCAGACCGTTCACCAGTCGGTGCACGCCCTGGCGCGGTTCTTTGTCGAGGTGGACGCGAACTACAAGCTGTTGAAGTACGCCGGGCAGCTTCGTGAAGCGGCCGAGCGTCGCTTGAAGGCTCAGGAAGCGTTCTTTGAGGCCGGGACGATCAACATCGACCGCTACCTCGACGCCGTGAACCGCTGGTCGAACGCCGTGGCGATCGAGGCTCGATACAAGACCAGCTACAACACGGCGATCGCCGCCCTGGAAGAAGCCAAGGGGACGTTGCTCGCCTACAACAACATTGCCGTGGCTGAAGGGCCGCAACCGCCGAAGGCGTATGTGCAGGCGATCGACCAGCAGAAGGCCCACCGCCGCATTCCGATCGAGCCGGAAGGCCCGGTCGCGCCGAAGCCGGTGGTTGCCCCGCCGATCCAGGACCCCTTGCCGCCGATGTCGCCCCCCGGCTCGACGCCCCCGGAACCGAGCCCGTTCTTCCCGGCTCCATACGGCAGCTTCGGCCCACCGGCCATGCCGGTCGGCCCGACGACTCCGGTGGGCGATCCGGTTCCGCTCTCCTCGACCCAACCGGGGCGGGACTCCGGATCGGGCTCGACCGTGGGAGCCCAGCCGACCCCGAGCCTGGCCTCGGGAACGAACCCTGCTCGGAACCGGAACCAGCCGGTCGCCGAGATCCCGGGGCGCGTTGATCCGGCCGTAAGCCGAGCCTCGGGGGAACTGACCCCGGCCAGCCGATCGGTGCCGATCTCCCCGACGGCACCGGTGACGAACCCTGCCTCGCTCCCTCCCCTCCCCTCGCGATCACTCCCGGCGGACACCAGGGCCTTACCGCCCTTGCCGCCGAGCGAGTCGATCCCAGAAACGTCGCCGATCGACCTGCCACCCCTGCCCCCGGGCGGGTGATTGGCGAGCAGCCGTCCTTCCTCTCCTCGTTCTTGCGTCCCTTGCGGGGGCGGGCCTGTCGTGGCGGGTCCGCCCCCGTGTCGTTGACTCGAGGCGAGCGGGGTGAGCCGACCGTCGGGAGTCGGAGGTCGTGCCAAATCGAACCGAGTGCCGGGCATTGGTTCAAGAATTGTTGACCGGCGAGCATTGTCCGACGACAATGAGCGGCCAGCGACTGCTTGCGGTCGGCTGGGTGATTGAGACGCCGTTACCGGTGTCACGTCCGTCGGATTCCCTTTTTCCTTTGAATTGAGGAGGCACTGGCAATGCACGGAACCTGCGACGGCAGCCGGAGACGGTTCCTGAAGACCAGCGCGGCGACGGGAGCGGCCCTGGCATCGGCACCGGCCCTGCGAAGCTTCGGCCAGGACGCGGCCGCCGATGAACCGAAGGTCCCGCTCGTGACGCTCGGCAAGACCGGCCAGAAGGTGACGAAGCTGGGGATGGGGACGAGCTGGGCCGTGTCGCCGAGCTTCGTGCAGGCGGCCTTGCTCTCGGGGGTTCGCTTCATCGACACCTCCGAGTCGTACGAGAACACCAGGACCGAACAGGTTCTCGGCCAGGTCCTCGAACGCACGGGCCTGCGGAAGGACACCTACCTCGTCACCAAGACGACCCGCTACCGAGGCGTGCCCGACCAGGCCGCCGTGTTTCCGAGCGAGCTGGAAAAGAGCCTCGAACGCCTGCGAACCGACTACGTCGATGCCTACTACATCCACGGCATCGCGGGCCGGGACATCGGCATGCTTTCCGACCCGAGCATCAAGGCGACCTTCGAGAATCTGAAAGCCGCCGGCAAGATCCGCTTTGCCGGGCTTTCCTGCCACGATGCCATGCTCCCCGAGATCCTCGAAAAAGCGGCCGAGGTCGGCTGGATCGATCAGGTGATGATCCAGTACAGCTTCCGAGCCGTCGATCACGACAAGCTGCAGCGGGCCATCGACAAGGCTTCAAAGGCCAACATCGGCCTCGTCGCCATGAAGACCCAGCGCGGGGCCGACGCGGTCGTCGATGCGATTGACAACGACGGCAAGCTGTTCGACATCGACCAGGCGCTGAAGCGACTGCGAGAGGCGGGGGTCAAGAAGGAGGTCGCCGCGGTCAAATCCGTCTGGTACGACGACCGGATGCAGGTGGTTGTCTCGGAGATGACGAACTTCAGCGACCTCCGCGAGAACGTCGCCGCCAGCCGAGAGCCCTTGACGATCGAGGAGGCCCGCCTGCTGGAAGAACACCGGCAGAAGACGGCCAATCTTTACTGCCACGGGTGCGGCCACCTCTGCGAAACCGCCGCGAGGGGAGTTCCGGTCGCCACCGTCTTGCGCTATCTGCGCTATTACGCCGCCTACGGCAAGCGGTCTGAGGCTCGGGCGCTCTATCAGGCCCTACCCGCTGAGGCTCGTGATCTGGCCAAGGCCGACCTCGCCGCCGCCGAACGGGCCTGCCCGCACGGCTTGCCCGTGGCCAACCTGGTTCAACTGGCCAACACGCACCTGAGCTGAGGCCGTCTGGGTTTTGCCCATCGGGAACCCCGACGCGAGGGCGTTGGGGGTCCCGGCGAACGCGTGGGCGGTCGAATCCCCGGCCGTCTGCCTGCCCGATGCGCGCCGATCGCGGCTCGCGCATCGCTTCCTGACATCCCATCCCACCGGAGGATCGGACGATGAAACGCAGAACGCTCATCGGCGGACTGGTCGGGGGCCTGGCCACCGGGATCGGGAGTCGGGCCATCGGGGCTCGCCCGATGCGCTCGGACGAACCCGGCGCAATCCCGAAGCGGACCTTCGGCAAGACCGGGGTCGATCTGACCATCATCGGCCTGGCCAGCGGCCGGTTTCCGGTGATCGGCAACGATGAGGAGGCCATCGCGCTGACCCGTCGGGCCGTGGAACTGGGGATCAACTACTTCGATACGGCACACAACTACTGGGACGGCCACTCGGAAGAAATCTTCGGCGAGGTCTTGCCCGCGTGCCGCGATCAGGTCTTCCTCACCACCAAGTCCACCAACCGGACGAAAAAAGGGGCCGAGGAGGAACTGCATCTTTCGCTCAAACGCTTGAAGACCGACTACGTCGATCTCTGGCAGGTCCACGGCATTCAGGACGAGGAGGATGTCGAGAAGGTCTTCGCTCCCGGCGGGGCCATTGAGGCGTTCGAGGCCGCCAAGAAGGCGGGAAAGTGCCGCTTCATCGGCTTCACCGGTCACACCAACCCGGCGGCGCACCTGGCAATGCTCCGGACCTTCGACCGCTGGGACACGATCTTGATGCCCCTGCACGTCGCCGATCCGCATTATCTGAGCTTCGAGCAGCAAGTGCTCCCCCTGGCCGTCGAGCAAGGGCTGGGCATTCAGGGGATGAAGAACTTCGCCAATGCGAAGCTGTTGCAGCGCTTCAGCGTGCGAGACTGCCTGAGCTACGTCCTGAATCTGCCGATCCACTGCACGGCCGTCGGTTGCACGACGCTCGGCCAGCTTGAGGATGACGTCCGGATCGCTCAATCCCTGGAGCGGCTCGGCGACGAGCAAATGGCCGCCCTGCGATCCCGCGCCGAGCCGCTGAAGGGGCCTCGGCTCGAAGACTGGAAGGACGACATCGAGCCGAAGGTCGGCCACCTTCCGCCCCGTCCTCGATACACGGGCTCCTGAGCCTCGTTGATGTTCGGTGAAGGGGGGCCGGGGCTCTTCCGTCTCCGGCCCCTGATCTCGTCTCGATGATGGAATCCGTGTCAGCGAGCGGCTTCGCCTTTCAGCGTCTTCGGTCGTTGCCAGGGGACCTGACCGGCTTGCTGAATGCGCTGCATCAGGGTTTGAGCCAGTGAGGCGGCGACCTCCTGTTCCTTAGCAATGAGATCGTGCTGTTCGCGGGGATCGTTGCCGAGGTGGTAGAGCTGGAACGGCTCGAAGGGGTGATTCTGGACGAGCTTCCACGGCCCCTGACGAATGGCGTAGTAGTCCTGACCGAGATAGCGGGGGCCACCCTCTCGGCGGACAAAGACGAGCGAGCGATCGACCTCGGGCAGGGATTGACCCAGGAGCAACGGGACGAGCGATTGGCCGTCGGTTTCCTCAGGAATCGGCGCGCCGGCCAGGTCGCAGACGGTGGGCATCAGATCCATCGTCAAGGTGACGTGATCGGTTGAGGAGCCGGGTTCAATCTTAGCAGGCCAGCGCGCGGCCATCGGTATGCGGATGCCGCCTTCGTAAAGATCCCCCTTCCCCCCTCGGTAGGGGCCGCATCGGGCGCCTACGTTGAGCTGGCCGCCGTTGTCGCTGGCAAAGAGGACAAGCGTGTTTTCGGCCTGGCCGTTGGCGTCGAGCGCCTGGAGCACGCGGCCGATGTTGTCGTCGAGGTGCTCGATCAGGGCGACGAGGCGGGCCCTGGCCTCGTCAATCCCCGGCTCGCGCTTGCGGACGCGCTCGACCCAATCCTCGGGGGGTTGAATCGGCGTGTGAGGCGCGTTGTAGGCAAGGTAGAGGAAGAAGGGGTTTGTTGCCCCCTTGCGGGAGTCGAGGTAGTCGATGGCCCAGTCGGAGAACAGGTCGGTGGCGTGGCCTTCGGGGTCGATCTCGGTGTCGCCGAGGCGCATGTAATTGATGTCGTGGCGGCGATGGGTGTAATAGTCGTCCATCATGTCGCCAAGGAAGGCGTGGACGTGGTCGAACCCACGCTCGCCGGGGGTGTTCGGCGATTCGAGACCGAGGTGCCACTTGCCGACGATCGCGGTGTGATAACCGGCCTCGCGGAGCAACTCGGGCAAGAGGGAGGCGTCGGGATCGAGGAACCCCCAGTTGTTCCGCTCGTGCGTTCGGATCACCCCGGGAACTCCCACGACATCCGGGGTTCGGCCCGAGAGCAGGGCCGCTCGCGTCGGCGAGCAGACCGGGCAGTTGGCATAGGCGTTCGAGAACCGAAGGCCGGAGGCGACCAGGGTATCGATGTTCGGCGTCTGAAGATCGGGAGCCCCGTAGCTGGACAGATCGCCGAAGCCCAGGTCATCGACCAGGATGATGAGGACGTTCGGCCGCTCGGGCACTTCTCGGGCGCGCACTCCGGAACGGCTGGCCATGGCCAGCGAGGCGATGCCGAGCATTCCGAGACCGATCAGCAATCGGCGACGTGATCGCATGGGGAATTCTCCGGATCTCGGACGGGTTGCAAGTCTGGACCGAGGCGACGCGAACCCACGGCACCCCAAGCGGAGGGCGGAGGACAGCCGGCGAGGCGGTCCCCCACACCCTCTCGCATGAGGCTCACCCGCGCAGGGCGGCCAGGACCCGATCGTGCAAGGGGCCGTTGGTGGCGACGACACCGCGATTGTTCGCCAGGGTCGAGCCGAGGGTAAAATCGAGCGGTTTGCCGTCGATGTCGGTCACGGTGCCGCCGGCCTCGGTCACGATGAGGGCACCGGCGGCGTGGTCCCAGATTTTTTCCTGATAGTCAGCGCGGGTCGGCAGGCGAAGGTAGACATCAGCCTCGCCGGAGGCGACGGTGGCGTACTTGGCCTGGCTGTCGAGCCGGACGGGAGGCTCGGTGACCCCGAGGCGAGCCGCCACGACGGCCGATTCATTATGAGCGCTATGGCCCGATTCGACCGATTCACAGAGGCGGGCGCGGGAGGGATCGGTTCGATCCGAGGTCTGGATCGCGCGTTCCTGGTCGCCCCCATCAAGCGGGATCACGGTGGCCCCTGCTCCCCGAACCGCCAGGAAGACCGCGCCGACCGGGCCGACCGTCGATCGTGATTGTTCCAGGTTCGGACAGGCCAGGGCGGCCACTTCGATGCGGCCGTCGACGATCAGGGCCAGGGCGATGGCGTACTGTTCTCCTCGGAGAAAGCCTTTGGTGCCGTCGATCGGATCGAGCGTCCAGAAGCGAGGGGCGAAGCGGTTGAGATTGCCATGATCGATCCAGCCGAGAACCGTTTCGGCGTCGGAACCAGGGCGCAGGGCGTTGACCTCGGCCACGACGCGGTCTCGGACGGCGGCGCGGTCGGGCGATCGCAGCTCGGCGGCATCTTCCTCGGCCATCACCGGATCGTCCGGGAAGGCGGCCTTGAGGGTCGCGCAGATGAGCGCCTGGCTGCCGAAATCGGCAACGGTGACGGGGCTTTTGTCCCCCTTGGCGACGGGATCGGGGCCGTGTGATCCACGGACCGCGCGGCAGAGCCGGGCGGCTTCCTGAACGGCCTGGGCGGCGACCGCTCGTTCGTGTTCAAAAGGATGGCTCACGACGCGAAGAATCCTCACAGATGAATCGAGAAACGGGACAGGGTCGGGGGACGCTCGGCTCCGCTCGACTAGGCTAGTCGTTCCCAGCCTGGGGAACAAGCAGAGCTTGAGTCCGGGGTGTCGCCCGGCGACATCGATCGAAGGGTTCGAGGGGTTTACCCTGATCTGAGATCAAAGGACAATGACCAGGTCTCGCCCGGCGATTCTGGAACGTCGGCGCCGGTTGCCTCGGGGAGTAGAACGTTGAGTGATCCGATTCAGTGGCGGAATTCGTGGCTCGCTCGGACCTCTGAGGTCATTTCAGGCAACGGACAGGTTTCGCCGTCGCGCTTGCTCAAGTCGATTCAGGAAGGCACCCGGCTCCGCAGGATTCTCCACGAGCTGGCCACCGACCCGATCCATCCCCGCGATCTTGAAGTCGATGCGCTGCTGGAACAGCTTCGAGATACCACAACGGATCGTTTGGCGGACGTGTTGCGCGCCGGGTCGGGGCCCGATCCGAAACTCTCGACGCAAACCGCGAAGTGGCTCCGAGCCGAGCAAGCCTATCTGTCTGAGTTGCTCACTCGCCCCGATCTGGAACCGATCCGCCGCGCCGCCCTGCTCGACCGATTCCGGAGAGACCTGACCTGGCTCTCCGAGTTGGTCGCGCTGGTTGATGGCAACGTGCCGGTGCATCCGGCCGTCTCGGCGGTCATCGAGCTGGATCGCTTGAACGATCAGCTCCGAGCCGAAGGGACCCCCTCACTCGACCCGATCCGTCGGCAGCTTGAGCATCGAGCGAGCCGGCTGCGGCTGTCGCTCCTCGATCGCCGAGTCAGCCAGTTACTCGAAGGGACCGTTTCCGAAGGAACGGCCGAGGAACTCTGGTCGCGGCGGTTCTTGCTCTCCCGGCTTCAGGCGGAAGTCGAGGGCCTGCCCGACACCATTCCCATGCCGCCGTCTGCCGACGCATCCGAGGAGGCGGATCAGCGTGTTCCTGGACCGGGACGCCACGTCGCCGCCCTGGTGGAACGTCGTGAGGCACTGGCCGTCTCGGCGGTCGAGCAGCTGAATCGTCTCTCTCCCGAAGCGAGATTGACCGCCTGGGATGAGCTGTTGTCGGATGCTCGGGAGGAGGCGAACGAAATCCTCTCGATGCTTGAGGAGGTGGACTCGGCGCAGGGCGGCCGGCTGCTGAGCCTCTCTCGGGAAGACATGCTCCGGTTGCGAGACGATTGCCTGGCCGCAGGGCACGACGGGGCCGCGGAAGGGCTCGATCCTCCGGCGATCGGCCACCTGCGCCGGGTGGCTCGGCGCTTCGGCCGGATGGCCCGCACCGCTCGCAACGAGTGGCAGGAAAAAGACCTGACCGCCCGGATGCAGTCGAAATTCGGACCCAGGTTCCCCAAGCGGCTCGATGCGGTCATCCTGGTGTTGATCTTGCTCCTGACGGGCTTGCTCGTTGTGGAGACGGCCATCGACCAGTCGGGACGGATGACTCACCGGCTCGAAGCTGTGTTTGCCTGGGCCGACCTGGCAATCTGCGCGGTCTTTCTCTCGGAATTTGCCTTGAAGATCGCACTGGTCACGGGGCGGCTGAGGTATCTGGCCCGGCATTTCGTGATCGACCTGTTGCCGTCGATTCCGTTTGGGTTCATTACCTTTGCCCTGTCGGGGCCGACACTGATTGCCAACATTCAGATCCTCCGGTTGCTCCGAGTTCCCCGATTGCTGCGATTCCTGCGGGTGATGCGGCCGCTGATTCGGTTTGTTCGCCTTGTCATCTTCGCCCTCCGCTTCACCGATCGCCTGGTGCGGCGTTATGCTCGGATCTTCAACCGAAACATCATCTTGTTTGAGTTGAAGCCGGAAATCTGCGAAGACTCGCGCAATCACCATTTGCTCCATGTGATCCGGCGTCATTACGACCGACGGGCCCCGGAGCATCTCAACACGTTGGATGAGGCCGATCGACTCGGGTTGACCGATGCCGCAATCGAGGATCTGGAAGCTCGGGTGGCCGAGATTCCCTCGGCCGACTGGTCGGAACGCGTGGACGACCAGACGCGAGACATTCCGATCGAGGAGGTTGTCGAGCGGCTCATCGAGTTGACCCCCGAGGAGCTGATCGAGCAGATGGGGCAAAGCTTCGTCAACTCGGTCGATCATTATCTGCAACTGCTCGATTTGCCGGTGATCCGTCGCTTGCCGATCATCCGTCCGGTCCTCGAACATCGCAAGCAAGGCTCGGCCGAGGCCGTCGCGCTGGCGGCCAACTATCTCGGCCATCTCATGCAGCGCACGCTCGACGTGATCTACTACGTGGCCGATTTGCAGGCAACGGTTTCTCCCCCCCTCTTTCTCGACAAGCTGGGACGGACGATCATCTCTGCCACGAAGCGCCCGGCCATTCGCCTGCTGAGCTTCGGCCTGACCTTCGCGGCCCTGTATGCTCTGGTTTACCTCCTGGTTCCCAGCGACGCGGGTGAGGTGGTGGCCGGATCGGCCGCAGAGGCGACCCGAGAGGTCGGTCTGCTGCACGGGTTCGGACTGCGGCTGCGGGCGATGCTGGGATGGTTTGCCGACAAGCTCGGCTTGCCGGTCATCGTCATCGGCGTGATTTGCTTCGTGTTGATGCAACTGGGAGGCTGGTTCCGCAAGATCGCCAACCAGGCGGCCGAGTTTTGCGAACGGGTCGTCGAGGCTCAGTTTGCCGCCCAGACAAAGCTGCTCAAGCGGCAACTCAAGGAACGCGATCAGCGATTTCTGGATGAGCGGGTCATCCTTCCTGAGATCCGGCTGCGAACCTCCGACGACGTGACGGCCGACGTTGAGCAGGGGGCGCTCGGTCTGTCCGGGTTTGAGCGTGCCCACGAGTCGTGGACGCTCGATGGTCAAATCCAGAATCTGGGGCTGAAGCCTTCGGAAACGGACTTCTTTTCGACGCTCAAGCTCTTGTATCAGGATTACCTTGACGGTTCTCCGTTTCACCGGAACGACACGAAGGCGTCGACCCAGCTCCTCGGCAACCTGGCGCTGCGAAACCTGAGCCTGAGCAATCTGCCGTACTTCATCAGGGGGCGTCGGCGGCTCGATCGGCTGGATATGAGTCGGGCGACGGCGAGCTTGCTCGGGGGGCCGTACCTCTGGTTCGATTACATCACGCGGATGATCGTGCAGGAGACGGCCAAGCTCCTGATCGACTACAACCGCAATGCTGTGCCGCTCGACCGACTGGCCAGCAGTCCCGAGGGGGTTCGCAAGCGCTACCGGAAGTGGCTGGCCGCTCGGCTGCACCAGGAGGAAGATGAGATTCTCTTGCCGGAGCCGAAGGGCCGCATTCCGCTCGTGGAACGACTCGCCCCGAGCCGAAGACGGCCGGAGGCGGACGAATTCTTCGAAACCGTCGATTTCACGGCGGTCGATTTCTTGATTGCTGATCCGGAGCGAGACGAGCTGATCCGAGCCCGCTACGGAGATGCCGTGGCCTCGTTACTTCAGAGCGACCGTGAGCGGAACCTCCGAAGCGCGTTTCGGAGCCTGCCGCTGCACCGCGCTCCGATCTCGCAGCGAACCATCAACCTCTTCCATCTCTACGAGTCGTATCTGGCCGGCGGTCGCCTGCTGATCCTGCCCTTTCGCCTGATCTGGTGGGGGTTCCGAGGGGTCGGCTACATGGCCGTTCGGATCGTGAAGGTGATTCGGGAGATCCTCAACCCGACCGTCTCGACCACTCCCGACGAGCCGGGCGAATCGTATCAGGCGGCCGTTCGGAAGATTCACCGGATGCGCAAGCCGGCGTTTCTCGAAGCGCTCTGGATGCGGGCGCGGTTCGATGTCGAGTATCTGGGGCTGCCGCTGCCGCAGGTCCCCATCAGTGTCGGGAGCGATTCCTTGATGGAGATTGACCTCGACTTCATCGGGGCCTCTCGCCATGAGCGGGTCATGGCCGAGCGGTTTCGCAACCGGCAGCGCAGTCGGGTCGATTGGCTCAACCAGTTGCTGGCCGAGTTTGACTGGAACTTCGAGCATCTCCTCCAACTGCTCGAACGGGACCTACCTCATCTGACCGACCGCCGAGGCGAGGTAATCCGGGCTCTTGTCACCGCCTGGGTGGCTGACCACGACGACGTCTCCACGCTCGGTCTGGCCGTTCTGGCCATGCGGAGGGTCGTGGCCCATGCCGCCGATCCCAAGGCCGATCCCCGTCAGCTTCCCGAGGGCTTGCCCGAGACTCCGAACTTGAGTGAGCCGCTCTGGCATCGGCTCCAGGATGTCCGACGACCGATGGACGACCTGCTCGAATTGCCCTGTTTCCCGAAGTACGAGACCGATCAACGTCTTCGGATCACGGCGTACCTGCGACGGCACCGACGCGCGGTGCGCGCATGGGTCCGGGTGATCCGGGGCCAGGGAGGGCCGGACCCGATCGAAACGCTTCGGACCCGATTCATCGAGGTGATGCTTCGAACCGATCTCTGGAGCGACCAGATTCTGACGCTCCGGGCGGTTCAGACCCTGACCATGCTCGACGTGCAGCACTACACCGAGCTGGTCTGGAACCTCGGTGGCTACGACCGGCTCTCGCCGGTATCGCAGGTTGTCGACCTGCCGTTCGCAGAGCCGGAATTGCTCGAAGAAGCGTCGGCAGGCTGATGTCTGGGGTCATGTCATTCTGACCCCAGACATCCGGATCAAAAGCAGTTCGGTGCGAATCAACCGCGCTCGGTGATGGGCTTGACCGATCGCTGCGGGGCGCCGACGTAGCGGGCCCTCGGACGCATCAGGCGGTTGCTGTCGAGCTGTTCAATGACGTGGGCGGCCCAGCCGGCGACGCGAGCCATGGCGAAGATGGGGGTGTAGATCGGCACCTCGATCTTCAGGTAGTGGTACAGGCGAGCGCTGGGCCAGTCGACGTTCGGGGGCAAGCCTTTTTGCTCGGTCACGGCGCGCTCGATCGGCTCGGCGGTGCGTTCCCAGCGATCATCGCCGATCTCCTTGGCGACGAGCTGGCAGTGCCGTTTGAGGATCACGGCGCGGGGGTCGCCGGTCTTGTAGACGCGGTGGCCGAAGCCCATGATCCGTTCCTTGCGGGCCAGGGCGTCCTTGATCCACTGCTCGGCGTGATCGGGAGCGCCAACCCGTTCGAGCACTTCCCACGATCGCTCGTTGGCCCCACCGTGCAGGGCACCTTTCAGGGTGCCGACGGCCGAGACAATTGCCGAGTGAATGTCGGAGAGGGTCGAGGCGGTCACGCGGGCGGCGAAGGTCGAGGCGTTCAGCTCGTGCTCGGCGTAGAGCGTCAGCGAGAGGTCGAACGCGTCGGTCTCGGCCGGGCTCGGTTCGCTGCCGTTGAGCATGTAGAGGAAGTTGGCGGCGTGGCTCAGGTCGGCCCGAGGAGCGATCGGGTCCTGACCTCGGGCAATCCGAGCGGCGGCGGCCACGGCGGTGGCCATCTGGGCGATCAGCCGCTCGGCCTTGCGAACGTTGGCGTCGTGATCCTTGGGATCGGCGTTCACGTCCTGATCGTAGTGGGCCAGAACGCTGACGCCCGTCCGTAGGGTGTCCATCGGGTGAACGTTGCTCGGCACGGCTCGGAACAGCGAGACGAGCGAGTCGGGAATCGACCGGGAGGCCCGGAGCCGACCGTTGAACTCGTCGAGCTGCGACTGGGTTGGCAAGTCGCCGTGAAGCAGCAGGAAGGCCGCTTCTTCGTACGAAACCTTCTCGGCGAGATCCTCGATCGCGTATCCCCGGTAGGCCAGGCCGCCCTGACCTTCCGTTCCTTGCATGTCGGCAATGGCCGTCTCGTTGGAGACCACACCTTCAAGACCGGGGAAAAAGTTGTCCTCCGACGCGCTACTCATCTCGGCTCGGCTCCAGGAAATTCCGACGCGAAATGCTCCGGGCCTCAACGGCCGGGAGGACGACCGCCACACAAAAGCATCCCCACGGATTCGAGCTGAGGCAAACGGATGCCTCTTTACCAGAACCCGTCAGTACGCGTTCCGAGGTCGTCGACCCGCAGGTCGATCAGGAACGCATGGCATGACGCACGAACGATGCTCGTCCGGGGATGGTCGTGGCTGTCGAGCCATTATGGCACCAGTTTATGCACTCCCGGAGCCTTCTGCCAGTTAAACCCGCCAGGAACCGTGGGATCGCTGCACGCGACCCCGTCACCGTCCTCAAAAACCCGCTCATGCCACAAAAAAACCGGGGGGCTGGTGCGTGATCTCACGCAGCCGAGCCCCCCGGATCGTTACGGTCCCGACAAGTCCTCACCCCCGAGGTGAGTTGCTCACACCTTCCGCCCAAAACGTGCAAGCGACCTGACGGGAACCGTTCGCTCGCTGGTTCGTGTCGCCCCTTTCGGGCATGACTTCGTTTTAGACGTTCAATTGCGTCTGAAAAGGGTGTCAGTTCGATTTTCAGAGAATTTCTTTCGACGGTTTGCGGGGGTGAGGGAGGACCGTCGGACATAACCCTCCATCAGGGCGAATGCTACGGGGAGGGATCGAGGTCGTGGATCGAGCCGATCAGGCGGACGGATCCGCCACGGAAGGGTCGGAATCCGCCGAGTCGTGATGTTCCAGGAGCATGACCAGGTCTTCGAGTTCTGCCGGACCGAGGGCATCGACCCGGGCCGCCAGCGCGTGGACGAGGGCGAAAAAGCGCCGGAGGGCACCGATTCGCTTCAGGTAGCGCGGGGCGAGTTCGGGATCTCCGGAAATTTGCTCGACAGCGCGATCGAGGACGACCAGGGTCGGGTCGAGTTCTCGCCGTTTGCGTTCGAGCAGGATGCGGCGAAAGAGGGTCCAGATATCCGTCTCGGCCCGAAAGTATTCGCGTCGTTCCCCCTGGCGGTGGACCTTGTGCACAACCCCCCAGGCGATCAACTCGCGGAGGTTCATGCTCACGTTTCCCCGCGAAACCTTCAACCGATGTCGCAGCCCATCGGCCGTCCAGTCGGTTCCGGTAATGTAGAGCAGCGCGAACAGTTCTCCCATCGTGGGATTGATGCCCCAGGAGCGTGCCATCATCCCCCAGTGCTCGACGAACTGGCGGATGACCGCCGCCTCGGCCGGGGTCTCCCGGGGGAGATCCGGATCGTCTGACGCGAGAGGTTCGGAAGACTCCGCCATGCTTGAACACCGTCCTGTCATCGCGATGGGGCAGAAGTCGAAATGCCCGAAAGAGCTCAACGACTCAATGACTTCATTCAGGCACGGTGCCTCGCGCGGCATGATGCGGGCACCCAGGAACACAACGTCGGATCTCATCAACCGATCGGGAAAATCGAGGTTAGAAGATACTAGGCGAGAACGCAAATCAGAGGTTAGAATAGATGACATTCTCCCATCCTGGCTTGCCTCAGTTGCCAGCCGATTCGAACTGGCCATGCCGAGGAATTCTCAGCGTGTTCCTGAGTTAAGCCTCCCTCCGTTTCCGGTTCCTGATTCAAGGAGGCATATCGATGCCAGAGACAGTCGTTCATTTTCAAATTCGGATGCCTCCAGCCCTTCACGAACAACTGGCGAGCTGGGCCAAGGAAGATAAGGCGTCGTTGAACGCACTGATCGTCGGTCTCCTGGAGAAGGCGGTTGAACAGCACAGCAAGAGCGGTTCGAAAGAAAAGAACCTCTCCAGCTGATTGGCTTTCGCATCGCTTCCATCGTCCTTCGTCTCGACGAAGTAGACCACGATGGAAGCGATCGGTCGACGCATGGCTCTCGGATTGACCGTCTCCTGGCACTGCCCCCTTGATTCACGCGTCCCGATCCTGTATCTTTCCCCTGTCGATTCCCCGATAGCTCAATCGGTAGAGCGAGCGGCTGTTAACCGCTAGGTTCAAGGTTCGAGTCCTTGTCGGGGAGCTTTTCCCCAACCATCGATCAAGATCGTAGCTCCACGCTAAACCCGCCTTCTGGCGGGTTTTTTCGTTGCGCTCGTCCGCTCGATTTGATCCGTCGCCCTCGAGCGGTCCCTGACCAAGGCGGTTGGCAGACCAAACGGGTTATCGAGGTCGATCGGCCCGAGAAGTCGGGCGATCGGGGGCGATTGGAAGCCAGCGCCCCCGAAGGCTCGACGTCTCTTCGGGATGGGGAAACCGGTGCCCTGGATGAGAACGGGGAGGGTGTTCGGGAGGGGGGCAGGCCACCGGTTTTGGGTCAGAAGTTGTCGGCGCTGATCACTTCACCCCCGGCGGGGCTGCCGATCGCCCTCCAGGTCATCACATCGACCGTGTTCTTGACGAACCGGACACTGCCATCTCCGAGCAGAACGTTGACGCCACCGGGATGCCGGCTCCGGGCTGCATTGAAGGATGGCTGGCCCCCTGTGCACGGGGGCACCCCGCCGATCAAGCCGAAGCTGCACCAAGGTCGGCCGTTGGCATCGCCGCCCATCCAGTCGGGGATCTGGGAGTTGGGGGGGGTGTAGGTGTTGAACATGGTGCAATTCAGGTCGTCGTTGAAGATGTCGCCTCGGTGGTCGTAGGCCCCACCAGCGGCATTGGCCCCCATGATGACCTCGCCGATGAGGATGGTATTGCTCGTGCCGTCGCGGAAGTTCCGCAAACCGGTCGCGCGGTTGCCCATGAAGGGCGCACCGGTGAAGCGAAGGTCGACCGCGCCGACCGGCATTCCCTGAACTCCGAGCGGGCCGGTGTTCCAGGGGTTCAGGCCGTTCGGCTCGGTTGGTCGCTCGTCTTGCCAGAAGTGGGTGTTGCCCCAGTTGGCGGCGAAGTTCCCCTTGCCGCGCGGATAGGGGGTGTCGGGTTCCTGGATGCTTGGCGAATCGCTCGGGCACTGGAACATCGACAAGGGAGTTCGGATGACCGTGGTGTTCTGGGCAAAGTAAAACGGCAGGTCGAAGTTGATCGCACCAAAAAGATTCGTCTGTTCCATGTAAGGCAGAACGCTGAACGCCCAGGTCCGTCGCTGGGGCACCCCGGTGACGGTCGGCGGGTAGGTGTACCCGACCCCCATCCGCCCGATGGGGAACGAGCCCATGGTGTCGTGATAGTTGTGTAGCGCGATGCCCATCTGCTTGAAATTGTTCACGCACTGGGCTCGGCGAGCCGCTTCGCGGGCTGACTGCACAGCAGGCAGCAACAGCGCGATGAGCACACCGATGATGGCGATGACGACCAGCAATTCGATCAGCGTGAAGCCGCGAGGCACATTGGTTCGTCGCATCGATTCCCCCTGGCTCGGGTTCGGTCTGCGCGCAACCTCGACTGCCCCCTCTGGCGAAGGGTTGCGCACAACCATTCATAAATCGATCACGACCTCCTGAAAGAATATCAGGATGATGAAATGTGATCGACCTCATTGATTGGAATGCGACCCGACGACCGGGTCAAGAAGAAAAAGCCAAAAATGGCTGCACAAAACCGTTGGAACTAAAGCAGGATCTTGTTCAAACGCCGGTTGAGCCGGCAATTTCAGCGAGAGATGTAACCGGACGGGCGGATGGGGAGGCCATGCAGCGCCCATCCGCCCGGAACGGAGAATGCCTGGAGGTTTGGGCGACAGGATCGGTGTTCCGATTCCTCAGGCGTGGACCCCAGCTCGCGGCAGTGAGTGGGGAGAGGATGTCGAGCGGACCTTAATAGGCTCCGCCTTCGGCGGCGGTCGGCGGGCCGGGATCGACCTGACCGGGCTCGACGACCGGCGCAGGGGTGTCATTCTCGATGGTTGGCGCCTCGCCGCCACACCCGACAATTGCACCGAGCGGAAGCATCGAGGCGAGCAGAGCGCCTGTTCGGAAGAGCGAACGCATGGAGATCCTTTCACGAAGGAGTTGCACGAGGCCCGACCCGATCGGATTCCAAGGCGAATGTCTCGTTCCGGAATGCGATCGCCTCGAACGATGCGCTGGCTCGGGCCTCACCCAAAGATCCAGGGAGGTTTTCCGCCCGACCCTCTGGGCGGCTCCCCGTCGTGCCGGTTCCCAGTAGAATCCGCCAAGATGTGCAATACAAGGCATGACCAGGGACGGACGCGTCGATGGGTCGTGTCCGCCCCCGTCTCATGCGGAACCAGCGCGATGATCCGGCTCGGGATTTGAGCCGTTCGCCGGCGGCGGGCTCAGGGGCGGTGGAGTGACGAAGTCGGTTGCGCAGGGGTGATGTTTTCGGCCTCGGGTTTGAGAACGTCGAAGCCGTCTGCACCCGATTCGTTGCGCCACCGATGGGCCAGGCTCAAGCATGCGGGAAGCAGAATGATGTTGCCGATCGTGCTGCCGACCGTGGCGATGGCGACCATCAACCCGAAGGTGGCGAACGGCACGAACTCGCTAAACCAGAGGACTGTGAACCCGAGCGCCACGGCAAGACTCGACAGCAAGACTCCCGGCCCGGTCACGGTGTAGCTGGTAAACAGGGCGTCTTCGAACGACTGGGTCTGTCTCCTTCTGCGGAACTGGAGCAGACAGTGAAAGGTGTCGTCGATCGACAAACCCAGCGCGACACTCGCCACCAGGGCCGTGGCCAGGTCGAGTTTCACGCCGAGCCATCCCATCAGCCCGAGCACCAGACCCACCGCCAGCATGGTCGGTAAGATGGCCAGCACGGCCAGTTTCGGCCCCCGGAAGGCGAGCGTGAGCATGACCAGGATGCCAGTGGTCGCCAGGGCCAGGGTTGTCCACTGGGTTGCGATCACTCCTCGGGTGGTTTGCGTCAAGAGGTGGGAGAGGCCGGTTAGATACGCCCGATCGTCGTAGCGATCCTGGGCAAGTTCCTCGGCCTGGTCGAACAGGAAAATCTTGGCCGGGGCCGGCTGGCTCTCGGAGAGGCGGACCATCGAGCGGGCCCAGCCGGTTTCCGGGTCCCAGAAGCTCCCGAGCAGCTCGGCCTGGGGCGTGGCCGAGATCAGGTCGAGCTTCGTCGAGAGGAGCCAGGCGGCCCGATCGGGGTCGAGTTCCGCCAGGCGTTCATCCGGATCGAGCACCGTGGCGAGCGAGGTGACGTAGGCAATTCCTTCGCTGTTGCGAGGCGGGGCGATCTCCAGCACGGCGCGGTCGAGGGTCCGGATCCGGTCGAGGGTTTCCGGCGTGAGCTCTCCCTCGGTCGGAACGATCAGGCCGGCAAGGCCGATCCCTCCCAGATGCTCCTCGATGAAGCGGTAGTCCTGGACCACTCGGGTCGAGGATCGAAAAGCATTGATGTAGTTCGATTCGTATTGCAGATACGGCATCCCGGCGGCCAGGGGCGTCACGACGATCAGGGTGCCGAAAACGATCGGCGCGGGGCGTCGATAGACCCGAGCGATCAAGCCGCTCATCGCCCCGGCGATCCGGGAGGTCGAGCCGAATCGGACCGGGATCTCCATGATCCGGAACGGGGGGATCATCGCTCCGGGAGAAATGAGCAAGGTCAGCAAGGCCGCCGCCGCGGTGGCGATGGCCAGCACGGTGCCGAACTGTCGAATCGGCATCACGTTGCTCGTGGCGAGGGCGCCGTAGCCGATGGTGGTCGTCAGGGCACACCAGAAGATCGGTTCGGAGACGATCTGCAAGGTTTCCCGAGCGGCGTCGCGGCGATCGGCCATGCGGCGCAGATCTTCGCGGAAGTGCAGGGCCAGGTGGCTGGCGGCCGGCATCGTCAGCACGATGATCTGGGCGATCATCGGTCCACTGGAGAGCGAGAGCTTCAGATCGAGCACGCCCAGAAGGGTCGAGGTTGCCAGCCAGACCGTCCACCCGGCAATCAAGGGAACAAGGGCCCACCAGAGGCTCCGGGTGGCGATCAAGGTCACCGCACCGATCAACAGCATCCCGACGGTCGCCAGCCGTTGGCCGTCAATCTCGATCGCCCGGAAGCCGTCGGCCAGCAAGACCGGAGGCCCAACGACGGCCGGCTTTCGGTCGAGGTCGTGCCGCTCGGCGAAGTCGTCGGCAATCGTTCGGAGTGCCTCGACGGTGATCTTGACGTCATGCTCTCCGGCCGACTTCAGGCGGGTCATCAGGGCGGTGTAGGTGCCGGATCGGTCCACGAGCGTCCCGAGGAGCAACGGATGCGCGGTGATCCGATCGCGCAGATCGGCCAGCCGATCGGGCTGATCGGCCGTCGATCGCAGGGCGCCGGAGATCGTCGGCGTGGCCCACTGGCCCCCCCCTTCTCCGGAGATTCCTTGCTTGATGAGATCGAGCACCTCGGCCCGGCTCGGCAGAAAGAGGCGCTTTTTCTCGGGGATCTTTTCCAGCGCCAGCAGTGCATCGTCAAGCTGCCAGAACAGGGGCATGGCATCGAGTGACTGGACCGAGACCACCCCCTCGATCTCGGCCGATTGAATCGCGCCGGAGAGCTCAGCGACCCGAGCGATCCCCTCGGGAGTCAGCAAGTCAGGGTCGTGATAGGCGATGAAGACGAACTGATCGTTGCCGAACTGAGACGACGCCTGGCGATAGGCGACCACGTTCGGATCGTCGGCGGCAAAGAAGGATTCGATCGACTGATCGTAGTTAACCTCCTTGCCGAAGAGCCAAAGCAAGACCAGCGCGAGGGTTGTGCCGGCAAACAGGATGAGTCGAGCCCGGAGCAGCAGGGCAATCACGAGGGGCGGTCCTTGGCGAGGGTCGAGGCATCAGAACGAGGAGGTCGGCCGAGGTGGTCGCAACGGTTCCCCCCGCGATCGTTATAGGCCGATTCCCCGTCTCGCGTCGAGTCGTGCCGCTCCAGGAGGACCGGAGCGTGGACCAGCAGACCGCGCACGGAGCCAGCTCGCGCTCCTCATCCGAACGAAGCGGAGGTGGCTCTCCGTCTCCGTGAACAGGCCCCGGCTTTCGGTTGGCGACGATTCAAAAACCAGAACGGCCGATGGGGTGGAGCCGGGGTCTTCTGATCCGGTTATCGAGGTAGAAAATCATCGCGGTCGAGCACACCTACGGGCACCTGGATGGCCGGGTCGGTAAACGGAACGGCGCCTCCGCTGCGTTCCTGAGGGGGGAGATCCCGCTCCTCCTCGGTCAAGGGAATCGTCATGCCAATGAATTCGGTGCCGCCGCGAAGCGATCCGGACTGGAACGGTCCGAGCCCACCAATGTGGACGTTCTTGTCATCCGAGGTCCCCAGCACGGTCCCCGAGTTCCAAACAAGTTGCCCGCTGGCCCGGTCGTAAGCGAACAGGGCAAGCTTTGTGACCGCCTGCTGATCGCTTTTCTTGATGAGGGGGACTTCCGGCACACTTCCGGCCGGAATGCCCGGGATCGTCATCGGGATGTTCATTTGCGGCACACCGATGAGGAGCTGTGAGTCATCGGTGCCGTAGGCTCCGGTTCGGGCCTCGACCACCCATTGCGCATCTTCTTTTGTTTCGCGGAGCAAGACCCCCTGCGAGAGCAACGCCTGGCGAAGGCTGGAGGTCACCCATCCCTTATCGACCGCCTCGACGTGGGTGGTGTCGAGGAAGACCGGCACACCGATCAACGGGCGAAAGTCGACCTGCCGCAACGCCTGGTCCCAGGAATTGGTCAGCAAGAGCTGTTCGGTCCCGGTTCTCGCGGTGTTCGTCATCCGGGTACTGCCACAGCCAACGGCCAGGGGCAGGACGAGGCCAGAGAGGGCCAGGATGATCACCCTGACCGATCGTCGGGCTACCGTCGCTTCCGTGCACATCGGGGAGACTCTCCTCAAGGTCCTGAAGCCTTCAGCACGCCGGGGCTTCCGGATCCAGGGGGGGACCGTATCGCAAACCGCCCGGCCGGTCAACGCCGATCCTCTGGGGTGAAGATCGGCGCGACCGGCCGGGCGTCTGAGAGCACGGAGCGTTGAGGCTCGTCTCGGGTCGATCAGTTCTCCTCGTCCGGCTCAGTCGCCTTCAAGACGATGAATCGGCCGGCGGCATCGGGCGGCTGGACATAAACGGCCAGGCTGTCCGAATCGTTGATCATGGCCTCGAACTCGTCGAGGTTGGTGACGTCTTGCGGCTTGCGGTCCTTGATCACCTTGGTGATCAGGTCGCCCGGCTCGATCCCCTGCGTGGCGGCCGGCGAATCGGGGGCGACGTTGCGGACGAGCACGCCCTGGGTCCCGGCGTCGTAGCCGAACTGCTCGGCCAGGTCCGGAGAGAGTTCCTGAAGCTCCAGGCCGAAGCGGTTCAGCTCAACGCCGGGGGTTTCCCGAGGGCCTCCTCGGCTCGGGACTCGATTGAGCCCGGCGATTTCGACCTCCTCGGAGGGAGCCAGGTTGATGACGGCCGTCTGGCGTTGACCTTCGCGGATGTAGGTCAGCTCATGCCCTTCGGTCAAGGCGCTCGTCGAGACTTCCAGGCGGAAGCCCGGAACACTGCGAACGTCTCGCCCCTTGAAGCCGACGATTACGTCGCCGGGCCGCAATCCGGCCTTGTCGGCTGGGCTGCCGGGGGCGATCTCGTTGACGAGAATGCCGTCGAGGTTCGGATCGATCCCGAACGACTCGGCCAGTTCAGGGGTCAAGGGAGAGATGACCACGCCGAGGCGGGCCCGCTGCACCTTGCCGTTTTCGATCAGGTTGTCGGCGACATACGACGCCAGCTTGATCGGGATGGCGAAACCAACCCCCGCGTTCGCCCGGCTTCGCGTGGCGATCGCCGAGTTGATGCCGATGACTCGGCCTTCGATATCAACCAGCGGTCCGCCCGAGTTGCCGGGATTGATCGCGGCGTCGGTCTGGATGAAGTCCTCATACCCCTCTCTCGGGTCGAGGATGCCGACCGCCTGCCGGTTCGTCGCCGAGATAATCCCGGCCGTGACCGTTTGGCTCAGGCCGAACGGCGAACCGATGGCCAGCACCCACTGGCCGACGTGCAGATCATCGCTCGTGCCGATCTGCGCGGGCCTTGGTTCGTTCCGTAACTCGGCCGGATTGACCTTGATGACCGCCACGTCGGTCGCCGGATCGAGCCCGACGATGGTCGCCTTCGCTGAACTGCCGTCGGAGAAGCTGACGACGATGTCTCCCTCTCCGGCACCTTCGACCACGTGGTTATTGGTCAGGATGTGCCCCTGAGCATCATAAATGAAGCCCGAGCCGGTTCCTTCGATCGGCATTTGCTGTGGCTCGAAGCGGAAAAATTCCTCAGGAATTCCGGGGCCACCTTCTGGGAAGAAGCGCCGGAACCGCTCCATGAATTCTTCCATCTGCTCCGGTGTCATTTCCCGAGGCATCCCCTCTCCCCGAGGAGGACGGCCGTTCTCGTTGCCTTCTCCTCGGATCTGAGGAACGCGCTGCACGCTGATTTGCACCACCGACGGGCTGACGAAGTCGGCCACCGACTCGAACGCTTGCGACAGTTTCTTGGCTTCCTCCAGCCCTTCCTGCGGCATTTGCGGGCCGGCAGGGACGGTGCGAGACCAGTTCTGCGATCCGATCAGGGCGACGGTCGAAACGACCAGTGCCGCCCAGGCGACTGTGTTCCGTCTCATACGCTGAATTCTCCTGAATGAACGAACGCTGGCGATCGGCCTTGTTGACCCCAATCCGAACGTTCGGGATCGAGCGGCACGGTCGATGGTAATTCTCGAAAAGCAGACCCCGGCACTGGACGGGCCTTCATGTCGCCAGTTCTCTTCCGTTACGATCGTCGATCCAGGAAGGTTTGATCGGCAATCCATTTCGGAAGTCTGGACTCCCATTGTTCGACCTTCGGTCACCTTCCATACTTATAGGAAGATCGGGCCAATGGGCAATGTGGAAGGAATCTTCAGACCCTCTCGATGAACTGGAGCGACACCTCGGTGATGATTGACCCCCGAAATTGTCTGCCTGAGGAGTTCATCACCTTTGCCGCCACCCGCCAGACCCCTCCCGAGGCGGCCCGTCGGCTTCTGGCGGCGATCCTCGGTCACGGGGAACACGATCCGATCGCCTGGAATCAGCGCTTCCAGCTCCCTCGCCGCCTGTTCGACGGCTGGCCTCCGCTGCCCCGATTGACCCAGGAGCGCATCGAGACCTCCGCCGTCGATGGATTCCAGAAAATTTTGTTCCGAACGCATGATCACCTGGCCGTTGAGACGGTCCTCATCCCCCTGCACAAGCCCGGCGCGGTGAGCATCTGCCTGTCGTCTCAGGTTGGCTGTCCGATGGCCTGTGCCTTCTGCGCCACCGCCCGAATGGAACGCCGCCGCAACCTGGCGACCTGGGAAATCATCGACCAGTGGGTCCAGGCTCGCGATCTGGCCCGATCGCAAGGCCGCCGCGTGACCGGCACCGTGTTCATGGGAATGGGAGAACCGTTTCTCAATTATGATCGGGTCATGGCCGCTGCCGACCTCTTGCGATGCCCCTTCGGCGGTTCCCTCTCGGCCAAGGCAATGACGGTCAGCACGGTCGGCCTCGTGCCTGAAATCGACCGCTTTACCGCCGAGCGGCGCACGATGCGGCTTTCCATCAGCATTGGGGCGGCGATCGACGAAAAACGACACCTGCTCGTCCCACTCGCGGCCCGTACCCCTGTCGTCGAGGTGATGGCCGCCGCCCGCCGTCATGCCGAGGCGCGCAAGGAGCGGGTCATGATCTCCTACGTCTGCATCTCCGGCCTGAATGTTGGCGAAGACGACGCCAAGGCCATCGCCCGGCTCGTGGGCGACACCCCGATTCGGCTCGACCTGATTGACGTGACCGACCCGACCGGCCGCTTCCAGCCCCCCTCGCCCGACGAGCTTTCCCGATTCCGGGATGCGCTCACCCAGCATCTTGGTCAACCGGTCGTCCGGCGCTACTCGGGAGGGGCCGAAATTCAGGCCGCTTGCGGAACCCTCGCCGGGGCTTGATGAGACAGGGAAGGATTCGAACAATCCCGAACCTGAAAGGATCGTGATTGAAACTCCCGGCGAATTGTCCGACAATAATCCAAGAATCCCAGTGATGAGAGCCTCCCCCCTTTTTCCCCGGCTCACCCACGCGCTTCGTCCCTCCTTTGTGCGCATGATTCCGATTGGTTTGAACCAAACGCATGGTGGACCGATGGTTTTGAACTGGCTCCAACGTTCGTTCTTCGCGCTGGCGATCTTCATCTCAGCACCGGCGTGGCGGGTTGCAATGGCTCAGGATGAGGCTCCGACCCTCCCGCCTCCGGCTGATCGCCAGGTCGAGTTCGAGGCGGACATCCGGCCGATCTTCGAGGCCCATTGCATCTCTTGCCACGGTCCCGACCAGCGCAAGGGAGGGCTTCGGCTCGACAATCCGACCGACGGCATGGCCGGCGGCGATTCCGGCCCGATGATCGAACCGGGCGACAGCACCCTGAGCTACCTGATCGAGAAGGTGGCCGGGCTTGATCCGCTTTCGACCATGCCCCCCTCGGGTGATCCACTCTCCGCCGAGCAAATCGGCCTCCTGCGTGCCTGGATCGACCAGGGAGCCGACTGGCCCGAGGCCGGCGCCCCGGCCGAAGCCCCGACAAGCGATCACTGGGCCTTTCAGGCCCCAAAGATGCCCGAGCCTCCGGTCGTCGAGAACGTGTCCTGGCCAAGAAACCCCATCGACCACTTCATCCTGGCTCGCCTGGAGGCCGAGGGGCTGAACCCTGCTCCCGAGGCCGACCGCACCACCTTGATTCGCCGCCTCTCGCTCGACCTGATCGGCCTGCCGCCGACTCCCGAGGAGGTGGACGCCTTCGTCAACGACCCCCGCCCCGACGCCTACGAACACCTTGTCGATCGCCTGCTTTCGTCGCCTCATTACGGGGAACGCTGGGGACGCCGATGGCTCGACCTGGCCCGCTACGCCGACACCAACGGCTACGAGAAGGACCGCCAGCGCTCCATCTGGCCCTATCGCGATTGGGTCATCAACGCCCTGAACAACGACCTGCCCTTCGATCAGTTCACCATCGAACAGCTTGCCGGCGACCTCTTGCCCGACCCCTCGATCGATCAACGGGTGGCCACCGGCTTTCATCGGAACACGATGATCAACGAGGAAGGCGGTATCGATGTCGAAGAATTCCGCTATGCCGCCGTTGTCGATCGCGTCGCCACCACCGGATCGACCTGGCTCGGCCTGACGGTCGGCTGTGCCCAGTGCCACACGCACAAGTACGACCCGATCACCCAGCGCGAATATTATCAACTGTTTGCCTTCCTCAATAACGCCGATGAGCCAGAACTCGCCCTGCCCGATCCGGAAATCCTTCGCCGCCGGGCCGAGATCCAGGCCGAAATCGACACCATTGTCGCGTCCCTTCCCTCGCTGTTCCCTGTTCCGGACGATCCCTCCGGCGAGGACGCGGTGACCGACGACGAACGCCGCCGGCAGCACCTGGCCGCCTCAATGGCCCGATGGGAGGAAGACCTTTCGACCTTCGACTGGACTCCCATCCCCCCCTCTTCCCTCGCCTCGAAAAACGGCGCGACGATGGAAGTCCTTGACGACCGCTCGGTCCTCGTCAGTGGCGACAAGCCGAATCAAGACGTTTACACCGTCGAACTCGAAACCGACCTGAAAGGCGTAACCGGGCTCCGCCTCGAAGTCCTGCCGCATGAAAGTCTCCCCGACGGCGGACCCGGCCGCGCCCCGTTGTTCTCGGTGGGCGACTTCCTGCTGACCGAATTCGAGGTCGAGGCCGGTCCCGAAGGGGCGGACCTGGAACGGGTCGCCATTGCCCATGCCTCTGAGGACTACGCCGAGAAGGGCCACCCGGCCGCGAAGGCGATCGACGGCGTCTACGATACCGGCTGGAACGTCAAGGGGGCCATCGGCCAGCCTCATGCCGCGGTCTTCGCCTTTGCCGAGCCGATCGGCGAGGGAAATCCAACGCGGCTTGTCCTGACACTCCGGCAAGAATATATCCACCAGATGACCATCGGCCGCTTCCGCCTTTCGGTCACCACCGATGCCCGGCCCGTCCGAGCGTCCGGCCTTCCGGCCGAGATCGAAACCATCGTCCAGATCCCTCGTGACGAGCGAACCGCCGAACAACTCGACCGGTTGACGGCGTATTACCTGATGGTTGCTCCCGAACTGAGCGAGCAGCACCAGCGCATCGCCTCCTTGCGCAAGGCGATGCCCGCGCTGCCGACCACCATGGTGATGCAGGAGCGTCGTCCCGAACACGCAAGGACCACTCAAATCCACCAGCGCGGTGAGTTCCTGCAAGCGACCGGCAATCCGGTCGAGGCGGGGGTTCCTTCGGTCCTTCATCCGCTTCCCGAGGATGAGCCGCTCAATCGTCTCACCCTGGCCCGATGGCTCGTCAGCGATGACAACCCCCTGGTTGCCCGCGTCACGGTCAACCGCCTGTGGGCCGGTCACTTTGGCCGCGGAATTGTTCCCACGCTCGACGACTTCGGCACCCGGGGCGAGCCGCCGTCGCACCCTGACCTGCTCGACTGGCTGGCCGTCACCTTCGTCAACAAGGGCTGGAGCCAGAAAGCGATCCACCGATTGATTGTCACCAGCGCCACTTACCGGCAATCGTCCGACGTGCCCCTGTCGCTCCTCGATCGCGACCGCGAAAACGTCCTGCTCGCCCGGGGGCCTCGCTTCCGCCTGGAGGCAGAGTTGGTTCGTGACCTCGCCCTCGCCGCCAGCGGACTCTTGACTCCGACCGTCGGCGGCCCAAGCGTCTACCCGCCTCAACCCGAAGGGGTGACCGCGCTGGCCTACGGAGGTCCCGGCTGGCCGACCAGCACCGGCCCCGATCGCTACCGCCGCGGCCTGTACACGTTCACCAAACGCACCGCCCCCTACGCCGCGTTCACGACCTTCGACGCGCCGACGTCGGAAGTCACCTGCACCCGTCGCGAGCGCTCGAATACCCCGCTCCAGGCCCTCACGATGCTCAACGATCCGGTGTTCATCGAGGCCGCCCAGGCTCTCGCCCGCCGGATCGTCGCGGAACTGCCCGAAGGGAACGCCGAGGCTCGAGCCGCTCGGGCGTTCCGACTCTGTCTTTCCCGCGAGCCCGATGCGTCGGAACTGGCCGCGATCCTCGATTTCTACGAGGCCCAGCGCGATCGGATCGCAGCCGGCGAGCTGGACGCCGAGACCCTCGCCGGGACCGCTGAATCCGACAATCCGGTGGAGCTGGCTGCCTGGACGACCGTGTCGCGGGCCTTGCTGAACCTCGATGAAACGATCACCGTGGAGTGAGTCATGCCCTCGCGGAACCGCGACCTCCAAGCCCTCGCCGCGCATGAAACCCTGCGAGCGTTGACCCGACGCCACTTCTTCCGTGATTGCGGCGTCGGCCTGGGCAAGATTGCCCTGGCGTCGATGCTCGCCGGAGGCGGTCGAGCCGTGGGCTCTGATGTCCCCGCGTTCGACGTGACGAATCCTCTCACGCCCAGAGCCCCCCACTTTGCCCCGAAGGCCAAACGGGTCATCTATCTCTTTATGGCCGGTGCTCCCAGCCAGCTCGATCTGTTTGACCCGAAGCCGACCCTTGCGAAGTACGACGGTCAGCCGGTCCCGGCCGAGGTGGTGAAGGATCAGCGTTACGCCTTCATCCGGCCTGATGCGAGCCTGATGGCTCCTCGCTTCCGCTTCGCTCGCCACGGCGAATGCGGCGCCGAGCTGTCGGAGATGCTCCCCCATCTGGCCCAGGTGGTCGACGACATCGCCATCGTCCGGTCGGTGCATACCGACCAGTTCAATCACGCCCCAGCTCAGATTTTCATGAACTCGGGTTCTCCCTTGCCGGGCCGTCCTTGCATGGGCTCCTGGGTCACGTATGGGATCGGAAGCGAGTCGGAGGACCTGCCCGGCTTCGTCGTTCTGTCTTCCGGCGGCGGCATCAGCGGCGGCGCGGCCAACTGGTCGAGCGGCTTTCTGCCCACCTCGTATGAAGGGGTGGTGTTTCGATCGCAGGGGGATGCGATCCTCAACGTCTCCAGCCCCTCCGGATTCGATGAGCAACTGCAACGCGACTCGCTCGACCTGATCCGGACCTTGAACGATCGCCAGCTCGGGCGGGTGGGAGACCCCGAAATCGCCAGTCGGATCGCCTCGTACGAGATGGCGTACCGGATGCAGTCGAGTGCCCCGGAGCTGATGGACCTCTCCGGCGAGTCTCCGGAAACCCTCGCCCTGTACGGTGTCACTCCCGGCAAGGGGTCGTTTGCCAACAATTGCCTGCTGGCGCGTCGGATGATCGAGCGCGGGGTCCGCTTCGTCAATCTTTATCACGAAGGCTGGGACCATCACTCCGATGTCGAGGGGGGCCTCCGCAATCAGTGCGGTCAGACCGACCGCGCCGCGGCGGCCCTGGTGCTTGACCTCAAGCGCCGGGGACTGTTGGATGACACGCTGATCGTCTGGGGAGGCGAGTTCGGCCGCACGCCGATGGTCGAATCGAACGCCACGCTCGGCCGCAGCCTGGGCCGAGACCACCACCCGCAAGCCTTCACCATGTGGTTTGCCGGTGGAGGGGTCAAACCTGGGCTCACGCTCGGCGCAACCGACGACCTGGGCTTCCACGTCGTCGATCACCCGGTTCATGTCCACGACGTGCAGGCGACGATTCTCCACCTGCTCGGTCTCGATCACGAACGCCTGACCTTCCGGACCCAGGGACGAGACTTCCGTTTGACGGATGTTCACGGCCATGTCGTCGAGGAGTTGCTCGCATGATCGTTCGCTCACTCATCGGGACCGTGACGGCCGCCATCGCCCTGACCACCTCCGGGGCCTTTGCTGCCGACGATCCGATCGACTTCAACCGCGACATCCGGCCCATCCTCTCGAACAAGTGCCTCTTTTGCCACGGTCCCGACGAGGCGGAACGGAAAGCCGATCTCCGGCTCGATGTGCGCGATAATGCCCTCGACGCAAGCAAAGGGTACGCCGCGATCGTCCCCGGCAATCCCGACGAGAGCGAGCTGATCTATCGGGTCGAGTCCGAGGACGCGCTCGATGTCATGCCCCCTCCCTCCGTCGGCAATCCTGTCACTCCCGAGGAAGCCGAACTCCTCCGGCGCTGGGTTGAGCAAGGGGCCGAGTACGCCGTCCACTGGTCCTACGCCCCTCCCGAACGGCCGGATCTGCCCGAGGTCTCCGACCCCTCCTGGCCTCGCAACCCGATCGACCATTTCATCCTCAACCGCCTGCACGCCGAGGGGCTTGCTCCGGCTCCCGAGGCCGATCGAGCCACCCTCATTCGGCGCGCCTCGCTCGACCTGACCGGACTGCCGCCCACTCCCGAGCAGGTGGCCGAGTTCCTCGCCGACTCCGCTCCCGGAGCGTTCGAACGTCTCGTCGATCGTCTGCTCTCCTCGCAATCCTACGGTGAGCATCAGGCCCGGCTTTGGCTCGATCTGGCCCGCTATGCCGACTCGGCCGGATACGCCGACGACCCCCCCCGGACCATCTGGGCCTACCGCGACTGGGTCATCGACGCCTTCAACGCCAACATGCCCTTTGATCAGTTCACTATCGAACAGATCGCCGGCGACCTGTTGCCCGACCCCGCCGAGGAGCAACTGATCGCCACCGCCTTCCACCGCAACACCATGACCAACAGCGAAGGTGGCACCGACGACGAGGAATTTCGCTCTGCCGCCGTCGTCGATCGCGTAAACACGACCATGACCGTCTGGATGGGCACCTCGATGGCCTGTGCCCAGTGCCATACGCATAAATATGACCCGATCTCTCAGGTCGATTACTTCCGCCTCTATGCCATTCTAAACAACACCGCAGACGCCGACCTCCGCGACGAGGCCCCGTTGCTCCCCCTCTTCACCGATGAACAGCTCGCCCACAAGGCCGAGTGGGAAGCGGAAGCCGGCTCCCTTCGGGAAACCCTCGCCAATCTCACCCCCGAACTGAAGGACGCCCAGCAGGACTGGGAACGTGCGGTCCTCGCCGGGGAAGAGCCCTTCCCGAACGCGCCGAAAGTTCCTGATGCGATCCTTGCCATCCTTCGCATCGACGCGGCCGATCGCTCGGACGAGCAGGCGAAGCAACTGTCCGACCACTTCCTCAAGATCACCCCCCTGCTGCAAGCCGAGCGTGCCCGACTCGCCGAACTCGACGCCCGGCTCGCCCCGTACACGACCGTCCCCATCATGCGGGAACTGCAAGGTGACCAGCGACGGACGACCCGTGTTCAGCGGCGTGGCAACTACCTCGACCTCGGCGAGGAGGTCACTCCCGGTGTCCCCGAGTCGTTCCACCCCTTGCCCGAAGGGGCCGAGCCCGACCGGCTCAGCCTGGCTCACTGGCTGGTCTCCGACAAGAACCCCCTAACCGCCCGAGTCATCGCCAATCGATGCTGGGAACAGGTGTTCGGCCAGGGCCTGGTGCCGACGAGTGAGGAGTTCGGCTCGCAAGGGGAACCCCCTACCCATCCCGAATTGCTCGACTGGTTGGCGACCGAACTGGTGCGCTCCGGCTGGGATCTGAAGGCGTTCTTCAAGCTCCTCGTCACGTCGAGCACGTACCGTCAATCCTCTCACGTCACTCCGGACCTGCTCGAACGGGACCCGGCCAACATCTTCCTCTCCCGAGGCCCCCGGTTCCGCCTCTCGGCCGAGATGATCCGCGACCAGGCTCTGTTCGTCTCGGGCCTGCTCAGCCCGAAGTTGCACGGAGCCCCGGTCAATCCCCCGCGACCGGCCACGGGCCTGAATGCCGCCTTCGGTAGCGCCATCGACCGCGAAACCAGCACCGGCCAAAATCGCTACCGTCGTGGTCTTTACACCGAATGGCGTCGCACCAATCCGTATCCGTCGATGACCACCTTCGACGCCCCCAACCGCGAGGTCTGCATCGTTCGGCGCGAGCGTACCAACACCCCGCTCCAGGCCCTCGTGACTCTGAACGACCCGGTGTATGTCGAGGCCGCCCAGGCCCTCGCCCGCCGGATGGTCCGCGAGGGGGGCGAGACGGCCGAGGGCCGGATCGGTCGCGGGTTCCAGCTCTGCCTCGCCCGAGACCCCTCGGACGCCGAGCGTGAACACCTCCTTGCCCTCGTCGAGGATGCCCGGCTCGCCTTCTCGGACGACGAGGAGGCCGCACTCTCGATGGCCACCGACCCGCTCGGCCCCCTGCCCGAGGGCCAATCCCCCGCCGAGCTGGCCGCCTGGACCGTGGTGGCCAATGTGCTGCTCAACCTCGATGAAATGGTCTTGAAGCGTTAATCACTCAATCGACCGCGCCGAAGCCCGGAGGACGTTCGCCATGGACCCGCGCACCGAACGCTTGCAGCACGTCACCCGCCGGCATTTCCTCAAGGGGATGCCCGTGGGCCTCGGCGCCGTCGCGCTCTCGTCGTTGCTCAACGACGAGGCCCGTGCCAGTGATCGTTCCCTGGGCGATCCGATGGCGCTCCGGCCGCCGCACTTCGCCCCCAAGGCCAAGAACGTCATCTACCTGCACATGTCGGGCGCCCCGCCGCACCTCGACCTGTTCGACTACAAGCCCGAACTGGTCAAGCACAGCGGCGAGGACTGCCCCGACCGCTTCCTCGAAGGGCGACGCTTCGCCTTCACCTCCGGCACGCCGAAGCTGCTCGGCACCCCCCGCACCTTCGCCCCCCGCGGGGAGTCGGGCATCTGGATGTCCGACGCCATCCCCCGCCTGCACGACGTGGCCGACGAGATCTGCCTCGTCAAGTCGATGTATACCGAGCAGTTCAACCACGCCCCGGCCGAGCTGTTGCTGTTCACCGGCTCGCCTCGCCAGGGTCGCCCGTCGTTCGGCTCGTGGGTGACGTATGGCCTCGGGTCCGAGAGCCAGGACCTCCCCGGCTTCGTCGTCCTCATCTCCAGCGGCGTGCAGCCGAGCGCCGGCCAGGGGGCCTGGGGCAGCGGCTTCCTCCCCTCGGTCTACCAGGGGGTGCAGTGCCGATCGAAGGGGGACCCGGTCCTCTACGTCTCCGACCCTCCCGGCATGGACCGCACCCTCCGACGCCGCAGCCTCGACGCGCTCAACGAACTGAACGCGCTTCAGGCCGAGGAACTGGGCCACCCTGAAACCAGCACCCGAATCGCTCAGTACGAACTGGCCTATCGGATGCAGATGTCCGTTCCTGAAGTCATGGACATCAGCCGCGAAACCCCCTCCACCATCGACGCCTACGGCGCCCAGCCCGGCGCGGCCAGTTTCGCCAACAACTGCCTGCTTGCCCGCCGCCTGGTTGAGCAAGGGGTCCGCTACGTCCAGCTCTTTGACTGGGGCTGGGATTTCCACGGCACCGGCCCCGGCGAGGACCTTCGCGACGGCCTGACCAAGAAGTGCGCGACGATGGATCGCCCGGTCGCCGCCCTCATCAAGGATCTCAAGGCCCGCGGCTTGCTCGACGAGACGCTCGTCATCTGGAGCGGCGAATTCGGCCGCACTCCCTTCCGCGAAGGCCGAACCTCCGGCGGCAACATCCTCGGCCGCGACCACTACCCCGACTGCTTCGCCATCTTCATGGCCGGCGGCGGCGTTCGAGCCGGTTACTCGCACGGCGAGACCGACGAGCTTGGCTTCTCGATCGTCGAGAATCCCGTTCACGTCCACGACCTGCAGGCCACCGTCCTCAACCAGCTTGGTTTCGATCACGAACGCCTCACCTACCGCTTCCAGGGGCGCGACTTCCGCCTGACCGACGTTCACGGTCATGTCGTGAACGAATTGCTCGCCTGATTCGCAACCGGCCGGCCTGACTGCTCGCATCGGAGGCCCGATCCCCTTAAACTGAGGCTCTTCTCTGAGAGTCGTTCGTGCGAAGGGGTCGGGCCGATGGACCGGAAGATTGACGACGCGTTCTCGATCGCCCGTGAGCGCTACGCCGAGTTTGGCGTCGATGTGGATCGGGCACTCGATGTTCTCGGCCGCCTCTCCGTTTCGCTCCACTGCTGGCAGGGAGACGACGTTGCCGGCTTCGAAGGGACCGCCGGCGAGCTGGGCGGCGGTCTCGCCGTCACCGGCCGCTATCCCGGCCGAGCCCGGACCGCCGACGAACTGCGGGCCGACCTCGATCTGGCCCTTCGCCTGATCCCCGGCTCGCACCGCCTGAACCTCCACGCCAGTTACGCCGAACACTCCGGACCCCCCGTCGATCGCGACGCCCTGACTCCCGACCACTTCGCCCGGTGGATCGACTGGGCCCGCGACCGGCAGATCGGCCTCGACTTCAACCCCACCTTCTTCGCCCACCCGCTCGCCGCCGACGGTCTGACCCTCTCCCACCCTGACGCCACGATCCGCCGGTTCTGGATCGACCACGGCATCGCATGCCGCCACATCGGTGCCGCGTTTGGCCGGGCGACCGGCTCGGCGTGCATCACTAACGTCTGGATTCCCGACGGCTCGAAAGACACTCCGGTGGATCGGAAAGGCCCCCGCGAACGCCTGCTCGAATCGCTCGATGCGGTCTTTGCCGACCACATCGCGCCGACCTTCAATCGAGACGCCGTCGAGGGCAAACTGTTCGGTATCGGGGCCGAGGCCTACACCGTCGGCTCGCACGAGTTCTACCTGGCCTACGCGGTGAGCCGAGGGATTTTGCTCTGTCTCGACGCCGGGCACTACCACCCGACCGAGGTCCTGTCCGACAAGATTTCCGCCGTCCTCGGGTTCCTCGACGAGGCCTTGCTTCACGTCAGCCGAGGGGTTCGATGGGACAGTGATCATGTCGTGACGCTTTCCGATGAACTCGACGCCATTGCCCAGGAGCTTGTCCGGGGCGACTCTCTGCACCGCGTCCACCTCGGCCTCGACTTCTTCGACGCCAGTATCAATCGCGTCGCTGCCTGGGTGATCGGCACCCGCAACCTCTTGAAAGCCCTGCTGCGTGCCTTGCTCGAACCAATCGAGCTTCTTCGATCGATGGAGGCCTCCGGCGACCTGACCGGCCGGCTGGCCCTGCTGGAGGAGGCCAAGCTGCTCCCCTCGGGGGCCGTCTGGGATGCCTACTGTCTCCGTCAAGGCGTACCCGTCGGGCTCGACTGGATGGACACGATTCGATCCTACGAACGCGACGTGCTTGTTCATCGGTCCGGTGCGAGGGCGTGACCGTGCAGACTGTGCTCCGTCTCAGCGGCATCAGCAAATCGTTCGCAGGAGTGCAGGCGCTTGATCGCGTGTCGTTCGACCTGCGGGCCGGTGAAGTTCACGCGCTGGTCGGTGAGAACGGCGCGGGCAAGTCCACCCTGATCAAGGTCATCACCGGCGCTCACGATCCGGACGAGGGGACCATCGAGGTCAACGGTCGGATCATCACCGAGAACGACCCCGTCCGCTCCCGCTCCTTGGGCATTGCCGCCATTTACCAGCAACCCGCGCTGTTTCCCGACCTGACCGTGGCCGAGAACATCGCCATCGGTCTCGAACCCGGCGGCCCCTGGCGTCGCATCCGATGGGCGGAGCGCCACCGCAGGGCCCGTTTGCTGCTTGATCGCATCGGCGCGGCGATCGACCCCGAGGTCGAGGTCCGCCGCCTGACCATGCCGGAACAGCAACTCGTCGAGATCGCCCGAGCCCTCGGCGCTGAGGCCCGCATTCTCATCATGGACGAGCCGACGGCCTCCCTCGGCGACCAGGAAGTCGAGCACCTGTTCCGCGTCGTCCAGGAACTGAAGGCGCAAGGGGTCGGAATTATCTACATCTCTCACCGTCTGGAAGAACTTCCGCTCGTTGCCGATCGAGTGACGGCCCTGCGCGACGGGCACCTCGTCGACACAAAACCGATGACCGAGGTCGATCGGGCCGCCTTGATTCGCATGATGGTCGGCCGAGAGCTCGCCGCCGTCTTTCCCAAGGTCGATGTCCCCCTGGGCGAGGTTGTGCTGTCGGCCGAGGGGCTCGGCTGCCAGGCGTCGGGTGTCCACGGGGTCAATCTTCTCGTCCGATCGGGTGAGATTCTCGGTATCGCCGGACTCGTGGGAGCGGGTCGAACCGAACTGGCTCGCGTCCTCTTCGGCCTGACCCCGGCCGATCGGGGGACGATCCGCCTCCTCGGTCGGCCTGAACCCATCAACGCTCCCGATGAAGCCGTGGCATTGGGGATTGCTTATGTTCCTGAAGATCGCCGCCACCACGGCGTGATCCCGCCGATGACCATTGCTGCGAACACCACGCTGGCCACCCTCCGCACCATTGCGAAGGGCGGCCTGATCGACCGCACCCTGGAACGGGAACTCGCCTCCACCATGACGCGCCGGATGGGCGTCAAGGCCCCGTCAATTTCCACTCCCGTCGGCCATCTCTCAGGCGGCAACCAGCAAAAGGTCGCCCTCGCGCGGTGGCTCTCGTGCAAGCCCCGCGTGCTCATTCTTGACGAGCCGACCCAGGGAATCGACGTGGGGGCCAAGGCGGAAATCCACCGCTTGATGGGAGAACTGGCTCAGTCAGGACTTGCCATTCTCATGATTTCTTCAGAACTTCCTGAGATTCTCGGCATGAGCGACCGCATCGCCGTGATGCACGGAGGGACCATCGTGGGAACCCTCGACCGCGCCGACGCCACCCAGGAGGAGATCCTCCACCTCGCGCTCGGTCATCCTGCCGGGGAGGCCGCCCCACAATGAGGAGGCTCGGACGCTATCGGAGAGAACTTTCGGTCTTCGTGGCCTTTGTTGGAGTGCTTGTGCTGCTCGCCGTGGCCGCTCCGCGGTTCTTTCGACCGGAACAACTGATGGCCACCGCCGTCAGCAATGCCCCTGTCGTCGTGGCTGCCATCGGCATGACCATGGTCATCCTCTGCCGCCAGATTGACATTTCCATTGGTTCTCAATTCGGCTTGTGTGGCGTTGCCGCGGGATTGATGGCCCAGGCGGGCCTGCCGATTCCCGTGGTTCTGCTCGGCACGCTTTTGGTTGGGGCCTCGTTCGGCGCGGTCAACGGCTGGCTGATTGCCCGGGCCGGTCTGCCCTCGATCGTCGTCACGCTGGCCACCATGGTGATTGGTCGCGAGGCCCTGCGCTACGGCCGTCAGGGGCAGTTCGTCCGCAATTTGCCCTCCGAGTTCCAATGGTTCGGCGCTGGTCAGACCGCCGGCCAGTGGATCATCCTCGGCGCGGCGCTGGTCGTCTTCCTCGCCTTCGCCTGGGCCTTACGCAATCTTGCGGCGGGTCGGGCGGTCTACGCGACCGGTTCCGATCCCGAGGCGGCCCGCCTTGCCGGGGTCCGGCCCACCTGGGTCGTCTTCAGCGTCTTCATGGTCATGGGAGCCCTCACCGGACTGGCAGCCTTGCTGAGCGCGGTCCGATTCGTGGATGTTGATCCCAATGCCGGCATGGGCCTGGAACTCCGCGTCATTGCCGCGGTCGTCGTTGGTGGGGTCGCCATCTCGGGAGGCCGCGGAATGCCGCTCGGCGCCTTGATCGGTGTGGCCTTGCTCGGGATTATCGGCCCCGCCCTCGTCTTCCTTCGGATCGAACCGCAATGGGAAAAGGCGATTCAAGGCATGATCATCCTCCTGGCCGTTGCTACCGATGCCCTCGACCGGGGAGGACGCTGACATGGCCATGACCACCGAATCCACCATCGGCGGTGTTCGGCTTGCCCATCCGAACAGCCTCGAACCCGCCCAGATTGCTCTGATCGTCTTGTTGTCGGTTGAAGTGATCATCTTCGGATTGATCGGCACCAACTTCTTCACCGTTGCCAACGGGTTCGAGGTTCTCCGTCTCAGCGTCGAGATCGGCCTACTTGCGGTCGCCCTTACGCCGGTGATCGTCAGCGGCGGGATCGACCTCTCCGTCGGCTCCTTGATGGGTCTCTCCGCCGTCATCTTTGGGAAACTCTGGCGTGACGCCGGCCTGCCGATCCCCCTCGCCGCGGCCCTGACGTTGGTGCTGGCCGCCCTGGCCGGTTCCTTGAACGGACTCTTGATCACTCGCCTCCGAATCCCTCCACTCATCGTCACGCTCGGCACCTTCTCCCTGTTTCGGGGGCTGGCCGAAGGGATGACCGGTGGGGTCGACAATTTCACTCAGTTCCCGGAATCGTTCCTGTTCCTGGGACAGGGGTATGTGTTCGGACGCATCCCGACCCAGGTCCCGATCTTCCTCGCCGTGGCCATCGGATTCTGGATTTTCCTGCATCGCAGCACGGTCGGTCGAGGGCTGGTCGCCATCGGCTATTCTCCCGAAGGTGCGCGTCATGCCGGGGTCCGGGTCGATCGACTCGTCTGGAGTGTCTATGTGCTTTCGGGGGCCGCCTCCGGCCTTGCGGCCATCATCTATGTGGCTCACCTTGGCCAGGCCAAGGCCGACGCGGGCCTGGGCTATGAACTGCTGGCGATCACGGCGGTCGTGCTCGGCGGCACTTCGATTTTCGGCGGCCGGGGCAGCGTGCTGGGCACCTTGCTCGGCCTGTTTGCCATCGCCGTCTTGCAAAATGGGATGAGGCTGGCGGATCAGCCTGGCGAACTCTCGGGAGTCTTGACCGGTGTCCTGCTGCTGGCCGCCATCGGTCTCGATCGCCGACCCACGCGCTCGCCACCATTGAACGATCAACCAGGAGTCGATTCCGAAGGGGAGTGGACCGTGAAAAACTCACAGGTGGCCGTTATCTGCGGCGTGATCCTGATTGCCGGGGTCATCATTGCGGCCAGTAACGTTTATGTGGTTCGAACTCTCACCGATCGCCTGATGGGTGGGGGAGATGCCGTTTCGAACGCGGATAGCCAGGCCACCCGTTCCGACGATCAACCAATCACCGTGGCGATGATGCCCAAGAGCAAAGGGAACGCCTATTTCATCGCCTGCCGCCAGGGGGCCGAGGAGGCTGCCAAGGAACTCGGCGTGAACCTCATCTGGGACGGACCCACCGACCCTGATCCCGCTCGCCAGAATCAAATCATCGACACCTGGATCACCCGAGGGGTCGACGTGATCGCCGTGGCCGTCGAAAATCGCGACGGCATTGCCTCGGTTCTCAAGAAGGCCCAGGATCGCGGCATCAAGGTCATCACCTGGGATGCCGACGCCGCGACCGATGCTCGCACCTTCTTCGTCAACCAGGCCACCCCTGAAGGAATCGGCCGCGCCCTCATGGACACCGCCGCTGAAATCATGGGCGGGTCCGGCAAGTTCGCCATCATCACGGCCTCACTCACCGCCGCGAACATGATTTCCTGGCAAGAACAGATCGAGCTGCGGCGTGCCGAGGAATACCCCGACATCGAAATGGCCGTGCTTCGCCCTTGCGACGACCTGCAGCAAAAGGCCTACGACGAGGCGAACAACATCATGAACGCCTACCCCGATGTCGAACTCATCATGGCCATCTGCACCCCCGCTGTCCCCGGCGCGGCCGAGGCCGTCAAGCAGTCCGGTCGAGACGATGTGAAGGTGATCGGCCTTGGCCTTCCCAACGACAACCGCCGCTATGTTCACGAAGGGATTACCGAGGCCGTGATCCTCTGGAACTCGATGGACCTCGGCTATCTCACGGTTCAAGCCGCCAAGGCGCTTGAGGAAGGAACCCTGAAGCCCGGCGATGAACAGTTCGAGGCCGGCCGGCTCGGTACGGTCAATCTCCGGGGAGACAACATTCTCCTCGGTGAACCATTTATCTTCACGACGGACAACATTGATAATTTTGACTTCTGACCCCGAGGCCCATCATGACGCGCATTGCATCGTCCCTGTTGTCCCTTGCCCTCGTGGGCACCTGCTCGTCCCTCGCCATCGCCAGCGAACCCACCTCCGAGGAGACGTGGATCCCGCTGTTCAACGGCACCGACCTTGAAGGTTGGATTCCCAAGTTTGCACGTGCCGAGGCCGGAGAGAACTTCAAGAACACCTTTCAGGTGGTCGATGGATTGCTCACCGTTTCCTATGATGACTATGACGATTTCGACAACCGATTCGGTCATCTCATTTCCGATCGATCCTTCTCGAACTATCGCCTCCGCGCCGAGTACCGCTTCATCGGCGATCAGTGCCCCGGTGGGCCGAGCTGGGCCATTCGAAATAACGGTCTGATGCTCCACGCTCAGGCCGCTGAGAGCATGACCCGGGATCAGAACTTCCCGGTCTCGATCGAGGTTCAACTGCTTGGCGGCGGCGAGGAAGGGGAACGTCCTACGGCCAACCTCTGCACCCCCGGCACACACGTGGTCATGGACGGGGAACTCCTCACCCGACACTGCACCAACTCCTCCTCAAAGACCTATCGCGGCGACCAGTGGGTCACGGTGGAAATCGAGGTCCGAGGCGGTGAGGTCATTCGCCACATCGTTGATGGCGAGGTGGTGCTGCAATACGAAAAGCCCCAGCTCGACCCTGGCGATCCGGATGCCCAGCGCCTCATTCAAGGAGACAATCTTATCCTCACCGGTGGGCACATCGCCCTGCAGGCCGAGAGCCATCCGACGCAGTTCCGGCGGGTCGAGATTCTGCCGATCGACTGATGAGCAACGAATTCTCCCGGATTGATCACCTCGTCAATCGGGGTGATCAATCACGATCGTCTTGCCGATCGTCGACGCACGATCAGACATTCCGTCTCGCTCCGTCGTCTCCATCATCAGGGACCAAAGCCCTACGGTACCGAGCCGACGTACGGTTTCGAAGCCCCGGATGGCTCCATATCCCATCCCCGCCCCGATCGTGTTGAGCAGCACATCATCTACATCCGCCATGCGATGATCGCAGGCGTACTGGGTCGCTTCAATGGCGATGCTCACTGCGAATCCACAGAGCAGCACCCTCAATCCAATCCCGCACCTCGCCTGGTCGCAGAACCACGGACCGATGATTCCCAGAGGTGCCGTCAGGGCGAGATTCCCCAGCAGGTTCACCACCAGGGTTTCACCTCCCATCGACCAGCACGCGGAAATCGTTCGCAGCGGTTCAAGATTCGGTGTGGGATCGGCTTGCGGACTCAGAATCAAGGTTGCATAAATCAGACCACTTATGTATGCGCCGATGAAAAGTGCTCGCGCGAACAGCCGCATCGGATCGCCCCCGAGCGATCGGCGACCGGGCAATCACCCCCACGATGATCCCCCCGCCTCCAGGACCGTCGGTCGATCGTTGTCGAGCACGATCGTCCAGACTACCCTTCGACCGTGATCCCCGTGCGCGTTCAATCCTCGACGACTCGTTCCACACAAGCCGACCGTCAAACGCGAATCCCTCTCACAACCGATCCGATCACCACGATCGGGACGGATCAGAGATTCGGACGAAAATGATTGGCCACCGGAACCGCGCGCCGGATCTGCGAAACCCGGTCGAGGTCAATCTCCGCAATCGCCAGCCCCGGCCCATCGGCTGCCGTGGCGATCACCTGCCCCCACGGATTAACAATCATCGCATGACCAAACGTTTCCCGAAGGCTGTCGTCCTCGTGTCGTCCCCACTGAGCCGGCGCGATCACGAAGCTTTGGCACTCGATCGCCCGAGCGCGGATCAAGACCTCCCAGTGCGCGCGCCCTGTGGTGAGCGTAAAGGCCGACGGCACGCAAAGCACCTCGGCTCCCTCGCCAACGAGGCGCCGGTACAGGTTTCCGAACCGCAGATCATAGCAGATCGACAGACCGACCCTTGCCAGCGGCGTCCTAGCCACCACCGGGACCGAGCCCGGCATGACATGGTCCGACTCCCGAGATCGGACCGATTCCGAAAGATCGACATCAAACAGATGGATCTTCCGATAGACCGCGAGGATCGTTCCCTCTGGACCGAACAGCACACTCGTATTCGAACACCGGTCCGGATCAGACCCTTGTTCGTTGATCGAACCGATCAGGAGCACAATCCCCAGTCTCCTGGCCAGCGCCCCGAATCGCTGACAGGTCGGCCCATCCAGCGGTTCCGCCGCGCGGACCATCTCCGGCATCGTCGCCAGCATTCGGGTATGCTCCGGCGTCGCAACGAACCGGGCTCCATATCCGGCGGCTCGCTCGATCAGCGGAACGACCTGAGCCTCGTTCGCCTCGGGATCGGCGGTTGCATTCATCTGCACAGCGGCGGCGAGAAACATGCAACGCCTCCCTTGGGGGCCTCTCAGTGCTGAGGACTGGCCTGCGCCCTTGCCTGTCGCGGTTCGAGCCAGTCGAGAATTTCCGGGAAGATCTCGTTCGTTGCGTGCCGGCTCCAGACCAGGTCGCAATGGCCATAGTCGGCCACATGTCCCTCCGACCGTCCGAATCGCAGGAAGGTCTTGTCGGAACTTCCGAGGCTCTGATAGGTTCGCCACTTCGAATGAAGATCGGCGAGAATGTCCCCGTCACCAGCAATGAACAGGGTCGGCGTCTTCACCTCCGGCAGCCCTTCGAAGTAGTCGATCGTTCCGTCCGCCGACTTGAGCCGACCCGTCTCCAGATAGGTGTCAAGCTGTTTCAATGCCCCCGGCCCCGGGTCTTCGAGTGTCGAGCCATAGAACCGGTTCACGGTCTCTCGGTCCACGTTGTCGGCCGAGTAATAAAATCGGTCAATCTGGTCGAGTCCCGGAGGCCGGGCAATTGACATCGGTCGCGCGATTCGCCCGGTGCTGATGGCCATCATCAAGACGCGGAGCCCCCGATTCGCGCGCAGCATGCGCTCGGCCTCGGTGGATTGAGCAACACAGGCTGGGCTCCCCATCGCCACAAAATTCGCGATGCGCTCGGCCTGCCCCGATTTTTCGAGGAATGCGAACATCAGCATTCCTCCCAGACTATGCCCAATCCAGTTCACCTGAGACCGCCCGGTCTGCTGCTCCACGTAGTCGAGAATGGCGGGAACGTCGTAGAAGGCCTGGTGGTCCATGGTCCACTCGTCGTTGCCAAGCTCAGGAATGAACGTTTGTCGCAATCCCGAGTTGACCCATCCGAGCGTCCCGTCCCGATAACTTCCCCCCGATCCCCTCATGTCGACCACGAAGACCTCATAGCCGCGGTCAACCAGTTTCGAGGGTAAATGCCCCTCGGTGATGGTCCAGAAGGTCCCGTTCAGACCCAGCCCATGACAAAGCACGACCGGCAACTTGTTGGGGTCTGGTCGCTCCGGGTGATAATGACGGATGCCGAGCATCCATCCGTCCGCCGTCTGGGCAAACCCGTCGGTACACGGCCGCAGGTCCCGGTTGAGGTTCAATCGCCTCATGGAGGCGCACCCCGATATCCCGAGCAGCAACACGCATACCGTCAGGGTCGTCACGACGAGGCGATCCCCTCGCAAGCGACCTGGTCTCCTTACCTCAATCATGCGCATCGCAATGGTTCGAATGGGCCTTCCCTGTCCCGACTCGATCGCGCAAATCGATCCCGGCTTGTTCCACGATGGCCGAAACCATACGATCCAACCTGAAATTGATCAAGACCAAGCCGGGCCACCCTTGGTCTCCGCCCCGTTGTGATCGACCCCCTCGACTGGGAGTCCGAACCATCGCTGAATCGACCACCATGATCTCCCTCTCGTCCGTTTCGAAGTCCTTTGACAACGGCCAAACGTTCTCGGTTTCCGAACTCGACCTCGATGTCCGAGCCGGTGAGTTTCTGGTCATCCTTGGCGAGTCAGGAAGTGGAAAAACGACGACCCTGAAGATGATCAACGGTCTGATCAACCCGTCCTCCGGATCGATCGTCGTCGACGGCCGCGACATCGCCACGGTCGATCAGGTCGCCCTCCGTCGTCAGATCGGCTACGTCTTTCAAGGGATCGGGCTCTTTCCTCATCTGACCGTTGCTGAGAATGTCGCCATGGTGCCCAGCCTGCTCGGCTGGCCCCGGGCTGATCGAACGCAGCGCGTCGATGAGTTGCTCGCGCTCGTTCAGCTCGACCCGGCCACTTACCGGTCCCGATCCCCCGCGGAGCTGTCCGGAGGTCAACGTCAGCGGGTCGGCATCGCCCGAGCGCTGGCCGGTCGGCCCAAGATCGTTCTGATGGATGAGCCCTTCGGCGCACTCGACCCGATCACTCGCGATCATTTACAACTTGAGTATCTGAAAATCCACCAGGATCTCGGTCTCACCACCGTGATGGTTACGCACGACATCACCGAATCCCTTTTGCTTGCCGACCGAATCGCCGTGATGAGCAACGGAACGCTCCGTCAACTCGGCGAGCCTGCCGAATTAATCGCCTCGCCGAGCGATCCCTATGTCGCTCAACTGATGGAAACCCCCCGGCGCCAGGCCGATCGGCTCGGACATCTGATTGGTCAGACCGGGAGTTCCTCATGAATCAGAACCTTGCCCGGCAGCTTGAAATTCTGCCGCTCAATCTGTCGCATCATCTGAAAATTACGGTCATTGCCTTGGCCGTCGGCGTCATTGTCGGTCTGCCGCTTTCGATTCTGATCGCTCGACGGCCGAGGCTTCGTTACCCGGTTCTGACCATCATCGGCGTGATTCAAACGATCCCCAGTCTCGCACTTCTGGCCTTGATGGTTCCCTTGCTCGCCATGCTCAGCGACCTGACCGAGCGCACCGTGGGCACCGGCTTTTCCTTTTTCGGTTTCTATCCGACCGTGCTGGCACTCTCGCTCTACAGTCTCCTGCCGATTGTCCGCAACGCGGTCACGGGCATTCTCGGGGTCGAGCCCACCCTGACCGAGGCCGCGAAGGGGATCGGCATGACCCCTCGCCAGACGCTCCTCCGCGTCGAACTCCCTCTGGCTGCGCCGGTCATCGTCGCCGGCTTGCGAACGGCCACGGTCTGGGTCGTCGGCACGGCCACCCTGGCCACCCCCATCGGTCAGCGATCGCTTGGGAATTATATCTTCAGTGGACTCCAGACCCGAAACCGCGTGGCCGTGCTCTTCGGCTGCGTTGCCGCCGCCGTGCTTGCCGTGATCCTCGATTTCCTCATCGGTGCCTTGCAGAAGGCCACCGCCGAGCGTCGGCGCGCCATGGCCATCGCCTCGACGGTCGCGCTCGCTCTGGTGTTCGGTGGAGGGCTCGTCGCGCCGAACCTACTCGCCTACCTGCGCGGTGTGAACCGATCCGATCAGGTCGGAATTGGCGCGAAAACCTTTACCGAACAGTATATTCTCGCCTCCTTGTTCGAGCAGGTGCTTGCAGACGCTGGGATTGCCGCGCGACGGAACGAAAGCCTCGGGTCCAGTGTCGGGCTCGATGCTCTTGCCCGCAGCGAAATCGACATTTTCGTTGACTATAGCGGCACCATCTGGGCCAATGCGATGAATCGCCCCGCCTCGGCCGACCGCGAAATCGTGCTCAACGAGGTTTCCGAATGGCTTTCCTCTGAGCTGGGGATTCGCTCGCTGGGCCGACTCGGGTTCGAGAACGCCTACGCCATCGCCATGCGGCGCGAACAGGCCGAGGAACTCGGTATCTCGACCATCGCCGATCTCGCTCGTCACGCCCCCTCCCTCAAAATCGGCGGTGATTACGAATTCTTCGAGCGCCCGGAATGGTTCGATATCCAGCGCCGCTACCGTCTCGACTTCGAGCGCGAGGTCACCTACGACTCGACCTTCATGTACGAGGCCGCCTACCGAGGCGAAGTGGATGTCATCTCCGCCTTCACCACCGATGGACGCATCGACACCTACGACCTCGTGCTCCTCGACGACCCCCTCGGAGCCATCCCCCCGTACGATGCCTTGCTCCTCCTTTCCCCCGAGGCCGCCGAGCGTGACGACATCATCAACGCGCTGACTCCCCTGGTCGAATCGATCGATGAAGAAATGATGCGGTCCGCCAACGGCCTTGTCGACCGCGACGAGGACAAGAAACCCCCTTATGCGGCTGCGAGCGAACTGAGACGGATGATCGAGCAGAAGGGGACACCCTGACGCTCACTCGGACACCTCGGAAACGACTGCCACGCAGTCGATCGCGTGTGTCGATGGATGTTCAAACCCTTACGGAGCCTTCCACATGACTCCCACAACCGCCGAGGAACTGACCCAAAAGCGATGCCTCCCGTGCGAGGGCGGCGTTCCCCCATTAACCCCTGACGAGGCGAACGCACTGGCCGCCAGAGTCGAGGGGTGGTCGATATCGTCGGATGGGAAATTCATTCGCCGCGAATGGACGGCCAGGAACTTCATGGCCGCCATCGACTTTCTGAACAAGGTCGCCGCGCTGGCCGAGGAAGACGGGCATCACCCCGACCTGCATCTTGTCGGCTACCGGAAGATCACAATCGAACTCACCACGCACGCGATTGGCGGATTGTCCGAGAATGACTTCATTCTCGCGGCAAAAATCAATCAACTCCCGATCGAACTCAAGGGATGAGCCGGTCGAAGAAGTTCCCAATCCCTTCCCGCAACCGGCCAATCGGACCTCTCGGTGGCTCAAGCGGGAAGGGTCGTCCTGCATCAGAAGGTTCCAGTACGATCACGCGTGGGGAGGGGGATTCCTCACGCCTCGGCACCGTTCTCGGAGAGGTCGAAGGACTTTGCAAACGCGTCAATTTTGGCGCGTCTCCTTGAGCGTTCGGCGAAACCTGGGCGAGAAACTGCCGATTGAGCTGATCGAGGTCGTTGCGCAACCGTTCCGAGATCGCAAGCGTGGTGTCCCCTTCGATTCGAAGTTCGTCCAGATGCGCAACCAGGGTCTGCCGACGAGGGCCGTGCAAGAGCAAGACGGTCCAGGCCCAGGCTTCCCGGTAGTCGGTCGGTGACATCACCGCGACATTCTCGACCGATTCGAGCCGCTTCAGATCAGGCCGCCACCCCTCTCGATACGACGCCGCGAGCTTTCGGAAGCGAGCGATCGCCTCGGCGGGAAGCGCCTGAGATTCCACCTCGAAGTACTCGGCCAACCCCTCATCAAGCCAGAGGGGCACATGGCCAACGGCCCGATGCAACAGGGCATGAGTCGCTTCGTGCCGCAGGTCCTCCTCCAGGTGCGATCCTCTGGCCGTGTAGACTGCGGCCACGTCTCCCACCGCCAGGAAAAACGCCCGACGATTAGGAAGTTCCGGGTGATGAAACGTCAAAAAGGTCGTAAATGCCTGGTCATCATCAAGAATATAGACATCGATCGGCGGTTCGTTCTCATCAATCTGTAGGCCCAGCACCCGCTCCAGGCGCGCTTCCAACCCCGCCAGGGTCAGGAGCGCGGGGTCGTCTTCGTTCATGGGCAGGTTCGAGGCCACCCGAAACGCCCCCACGTCGGCCTGATAGCGGGTCGGAATCAACGAGGTACCTGCCGCACCCCCCGGCCAGTCTCGGGTTGTCAGCGTCGAACATCCACCCGTCAGCAAGAGCAACATCAGGGGGACCGATCGAACGAGACTCGAACGCAGACCTTTGAAACAGGAGTTTGCTTGCGTCTGGGGATGTCGCGTCATGGATGGCTCCTTCGTCGGTCCGAGTTGCTCGATCGGGTGGGGTGGAGTGGGGTCAGGACAGTGGTCGTCCCCGTCTCAGGTTGCGTGCTCGTTTGCGGCGGATACGATGCTCGATCCGTCTCCAGACCTGTTTCCAGCGCCCGGCCGCCGATTCATGCTGAGGCAGATACGCCTGCAACATGCGGAGCGAGTCGGTGCGTGTCCACTCGGGATGTTCACCCAGGCTTGCCACCAGGCGGGCCAGGTTTTGCACCCGGCGATTCCTGGGTAAGGGGCTGATGAGCCGCACCCCCACCAGGTCGATCAGACTCAATTTCGGCCGGGTCGCATCAGGATTTCCTTCGATCAAAATGTTCGATGCCTTGAGATCCCGATCCGACAGGCTCCGGTCGTGCAGGTCCCTGAGCAGTCGGCCCAACGCTCCCGCCAGCCGGCGGCGAGAAGCGATCCGATCCCGCTCGGGACGCTCTGGGAGTTCCGCGATCAGGAAATCGCTGAGCGTGATCGACGGCTCCGCCTTCACCGTCATCAGGTACGTTTCGCTCGGCCCCGACGGCAACCGAATTCGCCCCGATTGGTGATCGCGCCCCAGCACCAGCAGATCCGGAGGCGTCGGCAACCCTCGGCTTCTCAGGTGATGATTCGCCCGCCAGGCCCGCCAGGCCCGCGACGGCCGAACCGCCGTCAACAACGCTTCAAGCCGCTTCTTTCGGTTGAACCGCTTGTACACGACACGCGTCGGTACTCCATCAACTGGGGTCGACACTTCAACAACGGTGGTTGTTCGTGAATGCTTTAGCAAGACCGCGTCAGGATCGGAGAACGGTCCGTCCGGATTCGCTCTGAAATGTTCCAACGTCTCCCGATCAATTGCTCGTGAGGCAACCACCCAGCGGTCCCGTTCCCGGATCGCCTGGAAGTCGGTGTTCGACCCCACGCACCGCCGCGCCCGACGCCTCCAGAGCCGCTCGGCCCAGCGCCGGGTCAGTCCGACCACGCGCTTCGTGAACGGTCCCAGATCGCCGATCACCGCTCCTCGCACGTCAACATAAGTTCGCAGGAACCGCTGTCGATCGGTCCGGGTCGCCAGCAAGAGCGACGCATGATTGAGCCGGGCCAGGTTCGCCGCCGCCGCCTTCGCGCTCAGAGGTTTACCGACCCGCATCGCATCCAGGTCAATCATCGCCAGCCAGGGCTGGTCGGCCTGGTCGAGCCGCAGCAGCAGGTTTCCCGGATGGAAGTCGTCGTGCCTCATCCCCGCGTCGTGCAGGCGAGCCGTCAAGGCGCCAAGGGCTTCGGCCAGCCGATGCCGGACAATCACCGCCCGTCGCCGTTCCATCGTCGGCAAAACATCTCGCAGGAATCGATCGAGAGGGATCGCATCTGGAATTTCAGGGGAAATGAGCGTGTTTTCAAACAAGAACTTGCGAACGCGTCGCTCGCCGAGCGCGACGGGCCGGATGGTCGGCACGCCAATCGCCGCCAGCTTCCTTGCCTGTTTCGCCTCATTGCGACCCTTTCCCCGGCGGAACCACTGGCGCAGGATCTCCCGCCAGGTCGGCACGAGGAATTCCTTTACGTAGATCGGCCCGGTCGGCAGGGCGACTCGCGAAACAATGCGGTGCGGCCCCGTCTTGATCGTCTCCACCCAGCCCTTTGCCCGCCATTCGTCGAGCCGCAAGGCCCCTTCCGGGGTGAGCAGCACCGATCGCCAGTCGGGCCGAACCCACCATCCCACGTCCCCCGCATGGGCCCATTGCCAGTCGGGTGGCTGGAACAACCGTCCTTCAGGGCCGTGCGGCCTGAGCCGTTCGGCGGCACTTCGCCGCGTTTCCGTTCCGCGATCGACCGTACTCATCGTCCTGTCCCCTCGACCCGGCCCGAGGGGAGCGTCCGGACGCCTCCGATCGCATCAAAATGCGGTCGCGCCGGCATTCCTCCCAACGACCCCGTCACCGCCTCCACAAACGTCGAGGCCCACCGATCGACCGCGTACGATTGCTCTACGATCTCCCGAGCCGCCGCTCCCATCCGGCGCCTCAGCTCCCAATCGCCAACCAGTCGTGTCACCGCCTCGACCCAGTCATCCTCGGTCGCGGCCAGAATTCCCGAATGGTGATAGGCGACCATCTCCGGGTGAACGCCGACCGGATTGGCCACCACGGGCAGCCCCGCCGCCAGGTATTGCAGAACCTTCAGACCGCATTTCCCTCGGCTCCACAGGTCGTCGGGCATCCAGGCGATGCCGATGTCGCACTCGGCCAGCGCCTGGGCCTCGGTCGGCTCCGACCAGGGCACAAACTCGACCGGCAAGGCGCCGAACTCGGGTTTGCGATCGCAAATGATCCGCAGAATCACCCCCGGCACCTCCCGACCGATCCGGTCCCAGAGGCTTTGCTGCTCCTCCAGGCCGCGCAACGTACTCGACGAGCCGATCCAGACGAGCCGAACGGGCGATCCCGGCTCAGGGACGCGGATGGGGTAATGCCCCGGTTCGACACAGGTCGGCAGCCGTCGAACAACCTCCGGAGCCGCCCCGGCGAGCAAGCTCCTGCCGACCAGAAAGTCATTGCCGGCCAGCACCGCGTCGGCCTGTCGGACCAGGTGCGCGAATCGCCGTTCACGTGAGGGACACCGCACCCCTTTCGGGTGGTACGAGTCTCGCCAGAAGACCGCGTCGTCGAGGTCGAAGATCAGGCGGCGGCTGGCGCGCCGCAGCAATGCCATCTCCCAAGGGTTTAAAAGCTTGCGTTGCAAGATCACGGCATCGAATTGCCGAGCCCTGCGCAATTGCCTCGGCCGGGCGAGTGCCCCTCGGGCCAGGCCCTCAATGGTCAACGACCATCCGGCCGCTGCCAGGGCCTCCGCGAAGGCTCGGACACGGTATCGGCAGCAGACGTGGTCGGGAGCCTCGACCAGGGCGAGGGCCTTCATGCCGTCCTCCCTGACGGAACAAAGAGTCGGCCTGCCTTCTCAAGAGACGGGCTCGATCGGGGGTTGTTCGCGATCATAGCCAAACGCCCGATCTTGCCAAGGCGGATCGTGACATTCTCCGCCCGGCGCCGAATGGCAAGTCCGGCGATCACCGCCCGCCTTCCGCGACGGCCCATTGTCGCGGCCGATCTGCCTGGTACATTCAAAGAAAGATGACGGCCGCGTTGTCCACCGATCTGCTCGGGTCGGGTTCGGTGACAACGCTCCCGGCCGATCGACGGATGGAGAAGCACTCATGCCCCTCAATCGCCGTGATTTCGTTGCCGCCGGCCTGGCCGCCGGTGCTGCCCTGGGATCGGTCCCGCGTGCCTCGGCCGCTGCGCAGGATGTCCCCCACCGCGACTTTCGCCTGAAGTACGCCCCGCATTTCGGCATGTTTCGCAATCATGCCCCCGGCGGCGTTCTCGACGAGTTGAAGTTCATGGCCGACGTTGGCTTCCGCGCTCTGGAAGACAACGGCATGATGCGCCGTCCGGTCGAGGAGCAGAAGGCAATCGCCCGAGAGATGGAACGTCTCGGCATGGAGATGGGGGTTTTCGTCACCACCGCCAGCTTCTCCGACCCGATTTTCACCTCCGGCAAGGACGAGCACATCGAGAAGGTCCTGGCCGACGTCCGCAACGCCCTTGAGGTCGCCAAGCGTGTCAATGCGAAGTGGACCACCATCGCCCCCGGCACCTTCGACCACCGGCTCCCGCTCGATTACCAGACCGCCAACGCCATCGAACTCCTGCGCCGCTGCTGCGAGATTTTCGAGCCGAGCGGCCTGATCATGGTCCTCGAACCCCTGAACCACTTCCGCGACCACCCCGAGATGTTCCTCTGGCAGATTCCCCAGGCGTACATGATCTGCCGGGCCGTCGATCACCCCTCGTGCAAGATCCTGTTCGACCTGTATCATCAACAGATCAGCGAAGGGAACATCATCCCCAACATCGACGCCGCCTGGTCCGAGGTCGCCTACTTCCAGACCGGCGACAACCCCGGCCGCAAGGAGCCGACCACGGGGGAGATGAACTACACCAACATCTTCAAGCACATCCATGCCAAGCAGTTCGACGGCGTCATCGGCATGGAGCACGGCAACTCCCTCCCCGGAAAGGAAGGGGAGCTGGCCGTCATCAACGCCTACATTGAGTGTGACTCCTTCTGATTCTGACTGACCTCCTCGACCCACGACCCGGACCCGCGACGCTCCCGACCACTCACCGCGTTGGGAGCCCCGCCCGACCGGCGGAGGATCGGACGATGCACCACTTCCGCGGCATCCTCAAAGAGGGCTCCGAGCCCCGGCTCGACCCCGCCAACGTCTACATCGAATATCTCGGCCCCCAGGACGGCACCCGATCGAACTGGAACGGCTACCTCCTCGTCTCCGACGAATCCGCCGTGGAGCCGGGCGTCCTCTACACCCTCGAACTCTCCGACGGCCGCTCCGGCGACCTGATCGTCGACCGCTTCGTCCCCGACGAAACCACCCCCGGCCGCCTCCGCGCCATCTTCTACACCGAAACCCCCCTGGCCTGATCGAGTCTCCGAGACAGGTGCCCGAGTACCGCTTCTACGCTCAGATGATGCGTCGCCCCGTTGTCCTGGGTGGCCCCGGTTGCTCGCCAACCGGGGTGGCGCAGCCGCGAGAGGCGACGGGAGGCCGCACCGAGACCGCTCGTCGCTCCGCGACCCCGGTTGACGAGCAACCGGGGCCACCCAGAAAAAAACCACCATTTGTGAGTGGAATCGGTACTGGGGTGGTGTCGAGCGCAGCGCGCACCGAGACCGTTCGTCGCTGCGGTCGACACCACCCGACACCTTGCACACGAGTTCTGCCCCTTGCCCCGCCGCCGACCCGACCCCGCACGCCCCGATCGCCCCGGCGCCCGACGCCTCCGGCCTTCCCCGACGCTCCCGCCGCCCGATCCCTGGTCCCTTGAGGTTCTTGTCGCCGAGATCGAAGGGCGGGTGGCGTCGGTCGCCGCGGAGCGTCCGAACGAGCCCTTGACCCAATGGTTGTATCCGGTCCTCGATGCCTGGGTCCGCGATCGGGATGACGCCTGGCGACAGGAAAGGAAGGCTCGGGGGCTCGCGATCATCCAGGAACCGGCCTGTCAGGTCGGATGCGACCACTGCTGTTATCAGCATGTCGCCGTGACCGACCTGGAAGCCGAGATCCTCGCCCGCCACGTCCGAATCCACCTCGACCCAGACCAGCTCGCCGCGCTCCGGAATCGGGTTGATCGAGACGCGAGGCAATTCCGCCAGCTCGCCGCCGAGTCCCCGACCCCCGAAGCCCACCGCGCCGCCCTGGCCCGCCTCCGGCAACCGTGCCCCATGCTCGACGAGGCCGCCGGCCGTTGCCTCGCCTACGAGGCCCGCCCCGTCAACTGCCGACGCGAGAACTCGGTCGACGTCGAGGTCTGCCGCCGCTACCGCTTCGACCCCGACGCCACCGAGTCTTCCCTCCGCCTCGTCCGGTACGATCTCCTCTGGGGAGCCGTCCACGTGGTCCTCTCCCGATCGGCCGCCGACAACAACACGCTCGACTCCGCCTCCGACACCACCGAGCCCCTCGCCGTCGCCCTCCAACGCCATTTTGAGTGACTGCCGCGGCCTGATTCCTCGATACTCTTGGTCATGGGGAGTGCCGATCCCCCCTCCCCCTCGGTCGATTTCTCTGCGATCGAGAGCCGCTCCTTGGCAATTCGACAGATGAGTCCAGGCGAGAATGACCCCGGATGTTCACCCACCGAGGGAGGAATCCCGGAGGCGCCGGGAACCTTCGGATTGCCGAGGCGTCTAACCTCCCAGGCCACTCGACCACTCCCATCCCGGCTCCGGGAGCGTCCATCATGCCGACTCCCCGGGAGGGACTCCCTCCCCGACCCGGCCCGCATCGGCAATCCACCGATCTCGGGCGCAAGGTCCGCCACTTCCCGATCGGATCGACCCGCTCCCGACTCTGGTGCATGCTCCGCCCTCCGACCTTCGACGATCATGTCCTCGGGTGGCTCGGGATCACCTCCCCCCACTGGTTCCCCGATCGCCCCGCTCTCCGAGGCAATCGCAAATCCAGGCCGCACTGATTGCTCCTCGGAGACGCCCCATTTCCCGAAACGAACCTGGGATGATCGGCGCAATCGAATGATCAACAAAGGGTTGCGTTGAATCGGTGTGGCGCACCTCCAGCGCACTGAACCGCGCACCCTGGGCGCACCGCCTTTCGCCTTCGCGGAACCGATGGCCCCTCCACCTCCGAGCGTCTTCCCGTGGTCAAGATCACCGAAACGAACAAGAGTTATCATCGGAACCTCTTTGGAAATCAGCGATTCCGCCGATCCTGGCAGACGCGCCGAAGCGCACTCGAACGCGCACCCAGGAGCGCACCAGGCGAGCAGGTCCTTTCCCGAAACGCCCCGCCAGGCAGGCCCCGCGAATTGCCGAAACGAATCGTGGTTTCGTGCGGAAACTTTTGGTGTGAAAGATGTTTTGGCAATCGCGCCAGGCGCACCAGCCCCACTTTCCCGGGCGCACCGAGGCGCATCGGCCGGTGACGGGCGGGTCCGATCTCTGGAGGACCCCGAGCGTTGGTCCCGGATCGGATCGTGGAGCCCCCTGTCCGTTCATGGCCCCCTCGCGGTGACGAGCCCGGAGCGATAGACTGAAGTTCTGCGTCCAACCCAAACGGTCGGACCTGGCCCCCTTTGGGTCGTTCAGGCGATCAGGAATCTCGAAGGACCTCGGCATGGCTACGGCGATCGGCGATCGGGCACCGGCGGTGATCCGGCTCCGCGAGGAGGATAACGTGGCCGTCGCTGCCCGAGGGATCACCGCAGGAACCCTCCTGACGATCGACGGCCTGGCGGTCGAGACGACCGAGCCGATCCGGCCCGGCCACAAGGTCGCGCTGACGGCGATTCGATCGGGCCAGCCGGTCCTCAAGTATGGCCAGGTGATCGGCTTCGCCTCGGCCGACATCCCTGCCGGAAGCTGGGTGCATGTTCACAACCTGCGGGCCGACCTGTTCGAACGCGACTACGCCTTCGCCACCGAGCGGCCCGAGCCCCCTGCGAACGAACGCCCTCGGACCTTCCGCGGCATCCTTCGGCCCGACGGCCGCGTCGGCACCCGGAACTACGTCGCGGTCGTCAGCACCGTCAACTGCTCGGCCAGCGTCTCAAAATACGTGGCCGACCGCTTCCGCGACGGAACCTGGAAACGGGACTACCCGAACATCGACGGCGTCTTCGCCATCACCCACAAAGGGGGCTGCGGGCTCCAGTTCGAAGGCCCCGACCACGAGCAACTTCAACGCGTGCTGGCCGGGTTCGCCACCCATCCGAACGTGGCCGCCTACGTCCTGATCGGCCTCGGCTGCGAGGTTGGCTTCGCCAGCCACCTGGTCGAGTCCCGCCACCTGGTCACGCTCGGCGGGGCCCGATCACGAGGCGAATCGAACGGCGCGGAACCCCCTCGGGTCCTGAACATCCAGGAGCAAGGGGGCATCGCCCGGACGGTCGAGGCCGCTGTCGAGGCCGTCAGCCGCCTGATGCCTGCGGCCGATTCCTGGAAGCGGACCGATCAACCGGCCTCGAAGCTGGTCGTCGGCCTCGAATGCGGCGGCTCCGACGGGAACTCCGGCGTCACGGCCAACCCGGCCCTCGGGGTCGCGGCCGATCTGATCGTGGCCCAGGGGGGATCAGCCGTCCTCGCGGAGACCCCCGAGATCTACGGGGCCGAACACCTGCTCACCCGCCGTGCCGTCAGCGAGGCGGTCGGCCGCAAGCTCCTGGAACGCATCAGATGGTGGGAATGGTACACCAGCGTTTTCGGTGCCGAGATCAACAACAACCCCTCCCCCGGCAACAAGGAAGGGGGCCTGACGACCATCTACGAGAAGTCGCTCGGCGCGGTGGCCAAGGGGGGATCGACCGCTCTGGTCGATGTGCTCCAGTATGCCGAACCGGTCACCACCCCCGGCCTCGTGTTCATGGATACCCCCGGATATGATCCCGCGAGCCTCACCGGCATGGTTGCCGGCGGATGCAACGTGCTGGTCTTCACGACCGGCCGCGGCAGCGTCTCGGGCCTGAAGCCGTCGCCGTGCATCAAGGTGGCAACGAATACACCGATGTTCGAGCGATTGCCCGATGATATGGACCTCGATGCCGGGACCGTCCTGGCCGGAGAACCGGTCGAGGAGGTTGGCCGGCGGTTGTTTGATCTGATCCTGGACGTTGCCGACGGCTCACCCACGAAGAGCGAGCTGCAGGGCGTCGGTGAGGAGGAGTTCGCTCCGTGGTCGATCGGGCCGACACTCTGACGCTGACCCCCCCCGCCCCGCGGGCTCCCTGGACGATTGCCCTGGTCATCGCCGTGCAGGCCGCGGCGCTGGCCTGGTTGATGGTCGTCCCTCTGCCGAGCATTGAGGCCCAGAGGCTCGACGCCCAGGCCCGCGCCGAGGCGACCGGCGATCCCTCCGGCGTGACTCTCCAGAGCCTCCGCCGTGCCTACTTCCTGCTCGCCGCCGACGAGCACCTGGCCAGGGCCGCGGCCAACCTCTCCGATCCCGAGCACCTCGGCCAGCGCCTGCCGATCGTCCTGGCGGCCCTTTTGATCGCCGGGGCGGCCGTGTCGCTCGGCGATGGGGTGCTTCGCCTGCTGGGGCTCGTCCGAGGTCTTCCCTCCCTGGCCCGATGGCCCCTGGCCTTCGTCTCGGGGGCGACCCTGTTGTCGGCGTTGACGCTCGGCCTCGGCCGGGCCGGCGGGCTGGAACCCTGGCCGGTTCGAGCGGGGCTCGGGGGACTGCTGCTGGTTGGGCTGGTCCTCTGGGGCCGCGACCTGCTCCGCAGACCCCCGAACCGATCACGACCCCCGAGCCGTCCCTTCCCCCTCGGACCGATCGCCCTGGCCCTGATCCTCGCCCCGGTCCTGACCCTGATGGCGCTCGGGGCCATGCAGCCGACGATCGAGTACGACGCCCTGGAGTACCACCTCCAGGGGCCGAAGGAAGCGTATCAGACCGGCCGGATCGCCTTCCTCTCCCACAATGTTTATACGAGCATGCCCTCGGCTGTCGAGATGCTCCACCTGCTCGGCATGCTCGTGCTGGATGACTGGTGGACCGGGGCACTGGTCGGTCAGCTCCTGATCGCCGCCTTTGCCCCGATGACGGCGGCCCTGATCGCCGCGACGGCCTGGCGGTGGGCCTCGGGCCGATCGGCCTGGGTTGCTGCCTTGGTCTACCTGACGACCCCCTGGGTCTTCCGCCTGGCGACCTTCCCGTTCGTCGAGGGGCCGCTTTGCTCCTACCATGCGGCCCTAGTGTTCATGGCGGCGATGGCCTGGACGATCCCGCGCGAGGAGCCGAGGCGATCGGTCGCCTCCTGGCTGTTCGTCGGCCTGCTGGCCGGTGGGGCGATGGCCTGCAAGTATCCCGGGCTGGTCTCAGCGGTCGTTCCCTTCGGACTGGTGGCGCTGGCGGATGCCTGGCGACGGCGGTCGTGGCGATTGCCGGTGGCGTTCGGGCTGGGGGTGATGGTCGCGGTCGGTCCCTGGCTGGCGAGGAACGTGATCGATACCGGGAACCCGGTCTACCCGCTCGCTTACGGAGTCTTCGGCGGTTCGGAATGGGACGCGGACCTCGACGCCCGCTGGCAGAACGCCCACGGTCCCCGACCGATCACCACCGCGGCGATCATGTCCTCAACCCTTGATGTGATCGGCCGGTCCGACTGGCACGCGCCCTTCTATGCCCTGCTCGTTCCGCTAGCCCTGCTGAGGCGAAGCGCTCGGGGACTGGTTCTCCCGCTCTCGGCATATGTCCTGTACCTGTTCGCCACCTGGTTTCTCTTAACCCACCGGCTCGACCGCTTCTGGCTCCCGCTATTGCCGGCGGCGGCGGTGCTGGCGGGGATCGGAGCCGACTGGACCCGGTCGAGGCCCTGGCCGACCTGGCTGGCGGTCCTGCTCGGTCTGGTCACGGCAACGAACCTGGTCTTTCTGACCACCCCGCTTTGCGGGCCGACGGCGTGGACGGCCGACCTCAACCGCCTGCGACGAGAGGCGATGGAAACGGCCACGCCCGCGCTCGCCCGGCTCGACGCCGCCCTGCCCGACGGCTCGACGACCCTGGTGATCGGCCAGGCCGGGGTCTTCTCGATCGACCATCCGATCCTCTACAACACCGTCTTTAACCGGGAACGTCTGGCTGAGATCATCGCCGGACGATCCCCTGCCGAGATCGCCGATGAACTGCGCCGACAGGGGATCAGCCATGTGTATGTCGATTGGTCCGAGATCGAGCGGCACCGCAAGCCCGGGGGTTACAGCTTCTCTCCGGTCGTGACTCGAACCCTCTTTGAAGACCTCGTGTCGAGTCGGGTGTTGACCCCCCCTGTTCCGATGGGGCCGAACCACCTTCTTTACCGCGTCGTTGTGTTGCCGAACACTCCCCCCGAGAACCGGTCATCGCCATGAACGCCGACACCGAACCAGCGATTCCGCCAGAATCCTCCCACCGTCCCCCTGCGTTTCGACCCGTCGGGAAGCGGATTGCTCTGGTGACCTTCGGCTCGCTTGGGGACCTGCACCCGTACCTCGCCATCGGCCTCGAGCTGAAGCGGCGCGGGCATTCTCCCGTCATTGCGACGAGCGAGTACTGGCGGGAGAAGGTGGAGGCCGAAGGTCTGGACTTCGCTCCGGTTCGTCCCGATGCTGTCGAAGATTTGGACGAACGAAGGGCGTTTCTGGCCCGTCTGTTCGACACCAGGGAAGGGGCAAGAATCGTCCTGTCCGAGCTGATGATGCCTGTCCTCCGCGAGAGCTTCGACGACACCCGTCGCGCGGCCGAGGGGGCCGATCTGATGGTGGCCCACCCCTTGACCTTCTCGGTCCGACTCATCTCGGAGCTGGACGGGATTCCCTGGGCCTCGTCGGTCCTGGCGCCGCTTTCGTTCCTGTCGAGCCTCGATCCGCCGGTCCTGCCGATCATGTCGTGGCTGGAGCGGTTCCGATGGCTCGGCCCCCGGTTCCACCGGGCCTTGTTCCAACTTGGCCGGCGGCAGACGATTCCCTGGGCGAAACCCTGGCACGCCTTGCGGGCCGAACTGGGTTTGCCGCCGACCCGGGAGAACCCGATCTTCGAGGGGCAGCACTCCCCCGACCTCGTCCTGGCCTTGTTCTCCGAACACCTTGCCCGTCCTCAGGCCGATTGGCCGCCGCAAACAGTGGTCACCGGCTTCTGCGACTTCGATCGGAACGGCGCCCACGAGGCGCCCCCGGAGGAGGTCGAGCGATTCCTTGAGGCCGGGCCTCCTCCGGTGGTCTTCACGCTCGGTTCGGCGGCCGTCTGGTCTCCGGGATCGTTCTACGCGGAGAGCCTGGAGGCGATCCGCCGGCTCAAGGCTCGGGCGATCCTTCTGATTGGCCCGGAAGGGGTCAACGCCCTGCCCAAACCGTTACCCGAAGGGGTGGCCGCCTTCGGTTACGCTCCGTATTCAAGCCTCTTTCCCAGAGCCTCGGCGATCGTCCACCAGGGAGGAGTCGGCACGACCGCCCAGGCCATGCGGGCGGGACGGCCGATGGTGGTCGTCCCTTTCGGCTTCGATCAGCAGGACAATGCGGCGCGGGTCCAACGACTCGGGATCGCCCGGATGATCCCGAAGGATCGATACAGCGCGGATCGGGTTGCCAGGGCGCTCCGGCAGTTGCTCGACGAGCCAGGGCCTGCCGATCGTGCGGCCGAGATTGGCCGCCGTGTCCGTCAGGAGAATGGGGCTGCCGTCGCCAGCGACGCAATCGAGGCGCTCCTGGCCCGACGCTTTCCTTCCCCCGCGACGAGTCAGGTTCCCCTCCATCCGTCCGGGACCCCTTGAGGAATCAAGACACGCATGGACGACCTGACGATTGTGACCGGCGGCGCGGGGTTTATCGGCAGTCACCTGGTCGATCGACTTGTGGCCGATGGCCGCCGTGTTCGGGTGGTCGAGCGGCCGGGGGCGGAGGTGGGGCATCTGCCCGGTGACGTCGAGGTGGTGTTCGCCGACATCCGGGACCGATCGGCCGTCGATCGAGCGGTCGTCGGCGGGCGATGGGTCTACCATCTCGCGGCCAACCCGAACCTCTGGGTTCGGGATCGACGGGACTTTGATGAGGTCAACCATCGCGGGACTGTTCACGTCCTCGACGCTAGCCTGGCGGCCGGAGCCGAGCGGGTCTTGCATTGCAGCACCGAGAGTATCCTGACCCGAGCACGAGCGACCGGCCCGATCGGCGAGGACGTTGAGATCACCGAGGCCGACGCTGTGGGCCCGTACTGCCTCTCGAAGCTCCGGGCCGAACAGGCCGCTATGCAACGGGCCCGAGCCGGACACCCAGTCGTGATCGCCAACCCAACGATGCCCGTCGGCCCCGGCGATCGCGGACACTCGCCGCCGACCCGCCTGATGTTGGATTTCTGCAACGCCCGGCTTCCGGCGGTGATGGATTGCACCCTGAACTTGATTGATGTTCGGGACGTGGCCGAAGGACTTGCGCGGACCATGGAACGCGGGACGCCAGGCAAACGATACCTACTGGGAGCGGAGAACCTGACGCTGCTCGGAATGCTCGGCATTCTTGGTGAATTGACGGGCGTTCGGCCTCCCCGCCTGCGGGTGCCGTATCCGGTCGCGCTGGTATCGGCGTATGCGAGTGAGTTCTGGGCTGATCATGTGAGCGGACGTGCTCCACAAGCCACCCTGACAGGTGTTCGACTGACACGGCGAACCATGCATTTTGATCCGATTCGAAGCCTTCAGGCCCTCGGCCTGACACCAAGAGGGATCCGGGAATCGCTGGCCGATTCGGTGCATTGGCACCGCGAGCGAGGAACGCTTCCACCGGCAGGTGGAAAATCGGCACGCGATTTGCTCGAAAATCCGGCATAATCTCCTTGACGGATTGCTCCTGCGATGCAAGATTCTTTATCGGCACGACCGAATCGAGATACCCACGTCTCGCAGTTCTTCTCAATCATTGAATTGCGTTCGAATTCGAATCCCTTTCCTCTTGGACACCGGGAATGGGACTGGCTAGAATGACCCGCTGATTGTGATCCTGTGATCGCTAGCGGCCATCTCTCCCGGGCTGGGGCTCTCTGATTCTACAGGCCGGGTGGCCGGGGGCTTTGTTTCATGCCCATACGATTGGTGGCCCTCGACGAGGGCTCGGATATTGTGATTGATCGGGCCATGGTGATGGTCGGGCGTCATCCGCAGTGCGACGCCAGGCTCGAATCCATCCGGGTCTCTCGGCGCCACTGCTGCATGATGAAAGATCAGCACACGGAGGACGTGATCGTCCGTGATCTTGGCAGCACGAACGGGATTCGGATTAATGGCCAGCGGATCGAGAAAGGAACCCTCCGTCCGGGCGACGAGCTTTCAATCGCACATCTCCGATACCGGATGGAAGTGGGCCATTCCGAGGAACTGACGCTGGCCGAGACAATTCCGGCCGATCATCAGGCTCGGGACGCGGCGGCCGAACCTCCATCGTCGAGCCCGTTCGTGGCTCCAGCCGTGGCAACCCCAGGGGAGAATCCCCTGGCCGCCGCAGTCCGCGAGATGTTACCTGCTTCAGTGGCTGATCGTTGTCGGATCCAGGTGATTGTGCAAATGCCTGCCGAAAACGGTAATCTGGCCGAGATTGATGTTCCTCTGGATTCACAGCCCTCGGAGCCCGACGCGTCATGCCCGCCCGACTCGTCCCCCTCGTCTCCGGGCTGATTCGACCGATTCCTCTGGAACGTCCGGTCGTGTTGATTGGTCGCCACCAGGAATGTGATGCTCAGGTGGCTCATTCTCGGATCTCTCGGCGTCACTGTTGCGTAGCTCAGATTGCCGGGGGCCTGGTGATTCGAGATCTCGGCAGCCACAATGGGGTCCGCATCAATGGCGAGCGGATCGAGGAAGCGGCGCTCGAAGATGGCGACGAGATCGCCATCGGCCCGATCCTGTTCCGGCTTGATTGGCCCCGATCTTCCCACGAAGGATCGGAACCCGTGGCTCCCAAGGCGGAAACCCCGGAGATCGACTCCGGGGATCTCGTCCCGCTCGACGACGATTGAGCGTGTGCAAGGGCGTCAGTTGGCCCGAATCACTTCAGATTGATCGCCGCCACCCTGGGGCAGATAGTCAATGAACTTCAAGGCCGGGTCGGCCGGGACCAGGACCGCATTGCCCGGATCGACGGGACCGAGGGTTCGGCGGAGGCCGAAGACGTCGGCCTGGCTCGCCGGGGCGTAGGCGATCGGTTCCAGGCCGTCGGGCTCAATCATGACGGCGCCAGGCTCAAACGTATCTCCAAGGGCCCCGGCCAGGTGAACCGAGCCGTCGGAGTCGATCGCGAACCGAACGCCAAGGTCGCGGAAGGGGATGGATTGATCGAAGGATGTCGATGTCTGCCTGAGCTGGAATCGCTCGGCAAGGGGGAACCGCATCTCGGTTTGAAGGGCCTGGAGCAAGCCGGAACTGATGGCACCGGGACCGGCCCGCAACTCTCCGGAGACCGATCGCCAGCCGGAACCGGGGCCGACCGGCTGCGGTCCCCACTCGGCTTCGTCGATTACCAGGTGAGCCAGGCCATCGAGCCGATGCTCAGAGACCCGACCAGAGACCAAGGTGGCGAGATCGACGTCAATCAACTCGCCCGAAAAGCTCGCCCGCCAGTCCCCCGCGCCGATCCGAGCCAGACGAAGCTCGCCGAGCATCTGGGCCTCGGTGCCGATCCAGTCGGCCGAGGAGAAGAACGAGTCAAGCACCGAGGCCGGCAACGGGAGCCCCTCGGCCGTTCGAAGCGTCAGAATCGTCTCGGGCTCGTTCCCCCGTCGGTCTCGGACGAGGACCAACTCGCAACGGTTGGCCGACCCGGACGGAGTGACCACACGGTAGCTGGCCTCGACCGTCGGCGCTCCGGCGTCGATCCGGAACGAGGCGGCCAGATCGCGGAGGTCGTAATGGAGTCCATCGCCCAGGTCGATCGCGCACGAGTCGGCCGAGACGGCGACATGATCCCACGCCTCATCCGCAGCGGCCCGGCTGAGCAGTTCTCCGACCTGGTCCATGGCGTGCCGAGGGCCTTCGGCGGCCAGGGCCAATCCTTCGGCCCGGAGCACGAGGCGTCGGCCTTCTCGGGAAAGTTTCAGCGAATCGGCCCGAGCGACCTCGACGAGCTGTTTCTCGCGTCTCGGCTCGCGTTGCCAGAGGACGGCGCCGGTATAAACGATCGTGCCGGGCCGGGGGTATCGGACCCCTTCGAGGGTGACCTTCAATCCGAGCTGGCGGCCCAACTCGGCCTCAACTTCGTGGCGATGACCGGGGCGGTTGACCTGCCAGGCGGTGAATGCAACGAAGGCCGTCGGACCCATCGTCGCAACGATCATCCCGAGGGTAAAGAGCACCTGACGGTGCGGTCGGGACAGGGTTCGCATCCTTGCCTCCTGTCGGAACGGCTCGAGCCGGCAACCTCGGCACGGTGCCGTGCGCAGACAAAACCGCGTTATGCCCGAGGACGCCTCAACCGTCAATGCCGATCGGTTCGAATCTGGCAGGAGAGGCGCTCGTCTTGGCACGAGGAATGCGGTACGATGAGTCTCTTGTGGCTCGATCAATTGGTTCGAACGCAGATTTGATCATGACAGAAACCCTGATCGCGATCATCGTGCTGCCGTTTTGTCTTGCACTGATCGCGTTGGTGGTGCCGTTGCGATGGGCGGGAGCCGTTGCGTTGCTGGCCCCGGCAGGGGTGTTCGGGATGGCGGTTCGCTACTGGCCGGTCGTCGCGGCGGGATCGACCCGGATCGTGCCGATCGGGGGGCTTCCGGACCTGTTCTCGCTGAATCTGCGGGTCGATCAACTGGGAATCTTCTTCGTGCTTCTGACCGCCGGGATTGGCCTGGCGACGGTTCAGTATGCGCGGGGGTATTTCGGCGAGAAGTCGTCTCGATTGTTCTGGTCGGCCTTGCTGGCATTCATGGGAGCCATGATTGGCCTGGCCCTGGCCGATTCGCTGATTCTGCTGTTCGTCTTCTGGGAAGTCACGACGATCACCTCGTTCCTCTTGATTGGAATGCACTTTGATGAGGAGGGGTCGAGGCAAGGGGCTGTGCAGTCGTTTCTGGTCACGGGGGCCGGTGGTTTGGCCTTGCTGGCGGGAATCGCCCTGATCGGTGGCCGGGCGGGAACGTTTGACCTCTCGACCCTGGCGGCGCAAAAGGAGACGATCCTGGCCGACCCGATGCACCGGATCGGCCTGGCGTTGATGCTGCTGGGAGCGTTGACCAAGTCGGCCCAGTTTCCGTTTCACTTCTGGTTGCCCGGCGCAATGGCGGCCCCGACACCGGTTAGTGCCTTTCTGCACTCGGCCGCGATGGTCAAGGCGGGCATCCTGCTGATCGGCCGCTTGCTTCCGGTCTTTGGTGAATCGGAGCTGTGGTTGCCGGTCCTGACCACGGTGGGCCTGGCGTCCTACGTCATCACCGGCTGGCTTGCCTTGCGAGCGACCGACCTGAAGGAACTGCTGGCGTTCAGCACCGCCGGGTTTCTGGGACTGATCACGGCCTTTTACGGCTACGCGGGACGTGACGGATCGTCAGCAGAATTTCTGCACATTCTCAATCATGCAACCTACAAGGCGGCGCTCTTTTTCCTGGTGGGTTGGCTGGATAAAGCGTCGGGGACGAGGGATCTCGGGCTCCTTGAGTCGCAGCGGTGGTGGAGCCGGAGTCGGCCGGCGGCGGTACTGTTCGGGATTGGCACACTGGCCATGGCCGGTTTGCCGATGACGTTGGGTTTTATGAGCAAGGAAGAATTCTATGAGATCGTCATGGGAGGCAAGTTCGAGCGGCTGACCCCGGCGCTGGTCGCCGTGATTGTTGGAAGTTCATTGATGGTTGCCTATTCCTTGAAGATTTTCATCGGTGTCTTTTTGGGGAGCCACGTGCCCTCGGCCGAGCAGGGAGTGCCGCCCGAGAAGCGTTCCTCATGGCTTCTGATCGTGCCGGGCATCTTGTTGACGGTGCAAGTGGTGGGCGGCCTGGCGCCGCACTGGTTGCTCAGCGAGGTGCTCTCTCCGGGGCACGAATGGCCGGCGAGCCCGGCCATCTGGCATTACGTGGATGCGTTACTGGTGATCAGCCTGGTCAGTTACGCCGCAGGGTTGGTGTTGTTTCTCGGCTGGCATGTGGCTCGACAGATGCCCGGGGTGCCGGGGCCAAAGGTTGCCGCCGAGACACTCTCGAATGGGACGATCACCCTGGCCGAATGGTGGACGCGAGTGGCCCAGGAGGGGGGGCATCCCCGCTATCTGTCAGTCATTCTGCTGACCTTCGTGGCGGCCGGAATACTCGGGCTTGGGTACGGCGGGGCGAGCCTGGCCGATTTGGTTGGTCCCTGGGGGCCGGATTCGTTCGTGGGCCTGATCCCGGCGTTGATGATCGTGACGGCCGCAGTCTTTTTGCTTGTCCTCCGGCGGCGCATCGCAAAGCTCATCATGTTGACGGTCGCCGGATACGGTACGGTGGTCGTTTACATGATCTATCAGGCACCCGATCTTGCGTTGACCCAGATTTTGACCGAGGCGGTCGCCTTGATTCTCTTGCTCTTGATCTTCCGGCAACTGCCCGACCTCGGGCCTGACCCGCGGTCGAACCGTCAGAAAGTGGTGCATGGAACGGTCTCCGCTTTGGTGGGCCTGACTCTGGCGGGCCTGACCTGGGGAGCGGCCTCGCACTCGCCGAGCGAGCGAGCCGGTGCCGAGCATCTACGTCTTTCCGAGTCGCAAAAACTTGGTGAGAACGTCGTGAACGTAATTCTGACCGACTTCCGGGCCGTGGATACCCTGGGGGAAATTGTGGTGCTGGCCCTGGCCGCGCTGGGAGTCGTGGTGCTCTACCGTGCAAAAGGGCGAGCGAACCGAATCAAAGAGCGAGCGGCACAGGAGCGTGGTTCGTGAACTCGTTTATCTTTCGAGAAGTGACCCGAGCCGTCTATCCTGCCGCGGTCGTCTTTGCACTTTACTTGTTGATGCGAGGGCATGATCAGCCGGGTGGCGGGTTTGTCGCGGGATTGGTACTGAGCATGGCCGTGGTGCTGGAGATGCTTGCGTTCGGCGCCGAGGCGGCTCGACGCCGGTATCGACTGATGCTGCGTCCCTCGTTGGTGATTGGCCTGGCGATCGCTTTGGGGTCAGGTTTGGTGCCGATGATCTGGGGACATCCGCCATTCACATTCTCGCAAGTGAAGTACAGCTTGCCGGGAGGCAATGAATTGAAGCTTTCCGGGACTCTGGCGTTCGATGTGGGAGTGGTGCTGGTGATCATCGGTTCGATCGGTACGGCACTGGTGGTGATGATCGGTTCGAAACGGACGAGGGTGGCGTCATGATCGGCTTGGGCGTACTGTTCATCGCGCTTCTCACAGCGGTGTCCCTGTACTTGATGATGTCGAGTGATCTGCAACGCATCATCATGGGGTTCGTTGTGCTTTCGAACGCGGCGAACCTGGTCATTCTGGTGTCTTCCGGGCTGTCGGCCGATGCGGTTCCGCCATTACTGGACCATCCGTCGATCGGGACGCTCACCGATCCGTTGCCTCATGCCTTTGTCTTGACGGCAATCGTCATTGGTCTGGGGAACGCCGCCTTTTTGATTGTGCTGGCCTCCCGAATCTTCCGGGAAACCGGATCGGACATCGTCGAGGGGGGACCGGGCGCGTGAAGATCCTGGTCAGCCTGCCGGTCCTGATTCCACTGGTGACGGCGCTTCTCGTGCTTGCTTTGGGGCGGTGGCCTCGCGTGCGCTTTGGGGTGGCGCTGGCAAGTCAGGTCGTCTTGATCGGAGTGGTGGGTCTGCTGGCCTACCATGCTGCCTGGCGAGGAGAGATCCTGACCCTTTCGATGGGTGGTTGGAATCCTCGTGTTGGCATCGTCTGGGTGGCCGATGGCTTGAGTTCGATCATGACGGTGCTGGGGGCGATCGTTGGCCTGGCTGTGCTCGTGTATTCTCCGAATGGACTGAAAGCACCCCGAGAGGTCCCTTATTTCCTCGTCTTGCATCAGGTTATGGTTGCGTCGGTCGAGGGGTGCTTTCTGACCGGCGATCTGTTTAATCTGTTCGTCTTTTTCGAGGTCATGCTGACCACCTCGTATGTCCAGATTGCAATGGGTTCTCGATCGAGGCAGCTCAGGAAGACGTTTCCCTACGTGGTCATCAACTTCATTGGTGGTTTGTTGTTTCTTGCCGGCGTTGGAATCGTGTACGGAACGAGTGGAACGGTGAACCTGGCTTCGCTTTCAAGGCTGATCGCTCAGGAGGAGTTGCCGCCGCAGTTCTGGGGAGGAATCGGGCTGGTCTTGACGGTGTTTGCCTTGAAGACCGGACTGGTGCCGCTTTACTTCTGGCTGCCGGAATCGTATCCGGAATCACCGATTCCGAACAGCGCGATGCTCGCCGGCCTGCTGACCAAGGTGGGCGTCTACACGCTGTATCGGGTCGTTCCCCTGGTGTTGACCGAGGCGGACGAGGAGTTTTTCCGCCTGCTGGCGGGCATCTCAGCAGCGACGATGGTCCTGGGGGTTCTGGGAGCACTGGGCCGCGATCGAATCCGGCAAATCCTTGCGTTTCACATCATCAGCCAGGTTGGTTACATGACCTTTGGTCTTGCCCTGTTCAGTCCGGCCGGGGTGGCGGCGGGCCTGTTTTATGTCGTTCATCATATTGTAGTCAAATCAGGATTGTTTCTTGCGGGAGGCATGGTCGAGCGAGTGGGTGGCTCGGATCGACTGAAGCAAGTGAGAGGGATGGCGACCACACACCCCTGGGCGGCGGCCGGATTTTTCGTTCCGGCAATGGCACTGGCCGGGATGCCGCCGTTGAGCGGATTCTGGGGGAAGCTCTTTCTGGCGATCGCGGGATTCCGTCAAGGTTACTGGATTACGACCGCAACCGCGATTGTCGTCAGCCTCTTGACACTTGCCTCGATGCTGAAGATCTGGCGGGCGAGCTATTGGGGCAAGCCCGAGGGGCAGCGTCGGCCCGAACTGGGGTACGATCCCGGCATGCTCTCCGGGGTGCTTGGACTGGCGGCGCTCTCCCTGCTCATCGGGCTCTGTGTCGTTCCGCTGATGCTCTGCTGTGGGCAGGTGGCCGAACAGCTTCTGTCCGTGACCCCGTACATCGACGCGGTGCTTGGTCCGACTTCGGGTGAAGGGCTTGAGGAGTTGCCTTCATGAGACTCGTGCTTGGCGTCCTGCTCCTGTCGGGACTCTGGATGCTTCTGTTCGGGCAGTTCGATGGGCTAACCTTCGTGGTGGGTCTGATCGTCGGCGTTGCCGCCATCAGGCTGAGCCGCTCGGTCTTTGGGAGCGATGCGAGCGAGCCGAACGCAGACGCTACGACGAGACCCTCGGTGGGAATCGTTCAACGCCTCTGGTCCCTGGTCAAACTTGCCTGGTACTACACTTATGAAATAATCGCATGCAATTTGATGATGGCTCGCGATGTCCTCAGCCCGGCACCTCAATTGACTCCTGCAATTTTCGCGTTGGAGGTTCCTGGCCTTGGTCCTGCGGGATCCACCTTGCTCGCAAATCTGATCACGCTGACTCCTGGTTCGCTCGTGATCGACTTCGATCCCGTGGGCGAGACGCTTTACATTCACACGATCTATGCGCAGGACGTGGAAACGATGAAGCGAGACTATCGGCGATTTGCCCGGCAGGTCTTTCGGCTAACAGGTCGAGAACCGTCCCAGGCCCTTCGTGAGGCAGGTTGATGAAAGAGTTCGTCATTCTGGCGGCCATCGTCGCACTGCTGGTGGGCGTTGTCCTCAGCGGGGTGAGGATGATCATCGGCCCCACGATTTACGACCGCGTGCTGGCCTTCGATACGGCGGGGCTGGACGTGATCGGGGCGATTCTTCTAGTCGAAATTCTCTTCGATACCGGGGTGTTCATGGATGTGGTCCTGGTGATTGCGTTGCTCGGCTTCCTGGGGACGATCACGCTGACCGCATATCTTGAGGGCCGGCTCGGTGACTGACCTCCTGATCATGATGGCGACAATCTTGGGAACATTCTTGATGGTCGTCGCCTCGCTCGGCGTGTTGCGCCTGCCCGACTTCTTTCACCGCGTCCATCCCCCCGCGAAGTCTTCGACGCTCGGGCTGATGTTCTTGCTCATCGCGTTGGTGATGGAGTTCCCCGATGTTGAGACGATCACCAAGGGTGTTCTTGCCTTTCTGTTCCTCGCGATCACGGCCCCAGCGGCAATTCACTTGCTGACGAGGGCGGCATATCGTCAGGGAATTCCCTGTGCAAGCGAACCCAGGCCGGACGACTATCGGAAGTTTGTCGATCGACACCACGACGACCTCGACCCCGATCGGAAGCCCGTGGATGCCGGTCACGATTAAGCCAGGGTTCGGCATCCTCGGGAGCTGAGGGGAACAGGTGGCAGCCCTGATGGGTCTGGCTATACTGGGGCGGTCGGGGCGCCAACGCTGCGGAGTCGCGGCCAGGCTGATCGTTCTCAGAAGCCCATCGAGGGAGATTGCCATGCGTCGCCAGGACGACCGCAACCGCTCGCCGATAACCCGAAGAACTTTGCTGCAATCAACCGCTGCCGCGGCCACGACGGTCGGAGTGCTGGGCACTGCACGACCCGCACGGTCGGACGATCGACCCCAGGGAACCGCCGTGACCCGGGGACGGCTGAAGCAATCGGCCTGCCGGTGGTGCTACGGCCGACTGCCGATTGACGAACTGGCGGCAGCAGCGAAGCAGATGGGGTTGGTTGGGCTCGATCTGATGCGGCCCGACGAGTTCGACGCCCTCAAGCGTCACGGCCTCGTTTGCACGATGACCTCAACGCATGGCTTGACCGTGGGCCTGAACGATCCGAAGAACCATGAGCAATGCCTCAAGGCGATTCACAACGCCATCGAGGCAACCGCTCGGGAAGGGTGGCGTAACGTCATTACCTTTTCCGGCAATCGCAACGGCATGGACGACCGAACCGGCCTGGAGCACTGCGCCAGGGCACTTCGTGAGATCGTTCCCGTGGCCGAGCAAGCCGGGGTGATCATCAACATGGAATTGCTCAACAGCAAGGTCGATCATCCGGACTACATGTGTGATCGTTCCGATTGGGGAGTTGAACTGGTCAAACGCGTCGGCTCCGATCATTTCAAGTTGTTGTACGATATTTATCACATGCAAATCATGGAAGGTGACATCATCCGGACGATCGAGGCGAACCATCCCTATTTCGGCCATTACCACACGGCGGGCAACCCCGGTCGCAACGAACTGGATGACACCCAGGAGCTGAACTATCCTCCCATCTGCCGGGCGATTGTGGACACCGGCTTCGACGGATACCTTGCCCAGGAATTCATGCCAAAGCGCGATCCCTTGACGAGTCTGGCCGAGGCTGTCGCCCTGTGCGACGTGTGACGGCTTCCGCAACCCGTCGTCGCGTGCCTAGATCCTCACTCCCGAATTGATCGATCCGGAGTACCCGTGATGAGCTTCAGAATGCTCGGAATCCTGGCCGTTTGTGTCACTGTGATCGTCGGGCCTCAGGCCTCCGCAAGCGACGAACCGACCGGCTCGGAGTCGGAGGTTGAGCTAATCCTCGGCCACCTCTTGCCCGAAGAAGGAGGCGCGGCCGATGCCGCTCCCAGCCCCTTGAAGGAGCCGTTCGGGGTGGACTTTCAGTCCGACGGCACCATGATCATCGTCGAACTGGGAGGCGGTCGGGTCCACTCCTTCGCGCCGGATGGGGGTTTTCGGACCATCTCCGGAGACGGCTCGACCGGTTACGACGGCGATGGTGGACCGGCCCGCGCGGCCACGTTCAACGGCATTCATAATGTCGCCGTGGGTCCGGATGATGCGATCTACATCTCTGATAGCTGGAACCACTGCGTGCGCCGGATTGATCCCGACGACGGCACCATCGCCACAGTCGTCGGGACGGGTGAATCGGGGGATTCGGGAGATGGCGGGCCGGCATCGGATGCGACGTTCAACTTTATTATGTGTATTACCTTTTCTCCCGATCATGAACGCCTTTATCTTGCTGATTTGAATAATCGGCGGATTCGGGTCGTGGACCTCTCGACGGGTCGTGTCTCCAACGTGGCGGGAGACGGTCGCAAAGGCGTTCCGACCGATGGAGCACCCGCGCTCTCATCGCCTCTCGTCGATCCCCGAGCGGTCGCGGTCGATTCTGAAGGGCGTGTCTATATCCTTGAACGTGGCGGCCATGCCCTGCGCGTGGTCGAAACCGATGGGTCGATCCGAACCGTCGCCGGTACGGGGGAAGCTGGATTTCGAGATGGTCCGGCACTCGAAGCCCAGTTGAATGGACCGAAGCATCTCGCCGTGGCGCCCGACGATTCGGTTTATCTTGCCGATGATGTGAATGGCGCGATCCGTCGCTATGATCCTGAGACGAAGACCGTTTCCACCGTGCTGGGACGAGGCTTTGGCCACCCGTCGCTTACCTTGCTCCACCCGCACGGCGTCTGTGTCGAGGGAGACTCGCTTTACGTGGTCGATACCGGGCATGACCGGATCTTCCGGATGCCTCGGGTGACGAAAACGCGTTGAGGAAGGCGATCCCGGGCGGTTCAGGGTTTCGAGAACGGCCACCACCAGCGCGGGGGTTGCAGTCGATCGAAGCCTTCCATGACAAGGCTGTACGGATTGTCTTCCCCGCTCCATTGGGCCATGTTGCGGCCGAAAAACCGACCCATCAGTTCAAATACAAGTTCCTCTCCGTACGAAGATGGGTCGTACTCTTCGGTCACTCCGTTGAACTCCGTGATGAAGACTCGTTCACCGTCTCGGATGATAGATCGCTCGAAGTGGGGACGTTCTTCAGGTAAAAGGTTCCCCAGATCGACCACCACGCCATCGTCGGCCGATCCTCCATAGGCACGCAGCAATCGTCCGTGATCGAAGAACTCGTAACTCCAGAAGTTCACCACGCTATGCAGGCCGAACCGGGCGACCTCGGCCTCCGGAAATCGATCGATCACCCGACGCATCACCGGGTCATCACCGAGCGAGAAGCAATCGTCTGCAATCGTGGGCGCGCCGAGGACGGCCGCACCTTCGTAGGCCCCGACCACCAGGTGACGTGGAAAGATCCCTTCATCGAAGGATGTGATTCCTTTGCTGAGAACCGGGCCGAGTCGAAGATCGTCAATGAGTTGTCGAGCCGCCTCGGGGTCATGCTCAGGGAGCGAGCCGAGGTAGCCCGGTTCCCGATCGTTGATGAGAATGCAAGATGCCTTCCAGCCCACGAGAGCCTCCGGTCCAGGTCGGTTTGCGGACTCGGTCGATTCCTCAGCGGTGTAATCGCTCGGCCAGTTCCCGGACAAGGACCGAGTTCGGGTCGAGTTCGAGGGCCCGATCGGCGGCGGTTCGGGCGTCCTTCGTCTTGTCGGCCTGCTCGAAAGCCAGGGTGAGCAGGTAGGCGACATCGGCCCGATCGGGCAAGTGCTCCGAGGCGAAGCGGAGATCGGCGATCGCCTCGTCGGTCAGGCCGAGCGCCAGACGAGCCCGCCCGCGCTGGATGCGCGTCTCGGGGTCTTCGAAGGACAACTCGACCAGGTGATCGAGCCGAGCGAGGGCCGACTCGGGCTGGTTCCGATCGAGTTGGATCGAGGCCACCCGGCTGAGGGCCGGTGCGGCATCGGGCTCGTGCCGCAAGGCGCGGAAATATGCGGCCAGCGCCTCGTCGGTTCGGCCGAGAGATTCCAGGGCCTGCCCCCGGCCAATGTGTGCCGTCGCCTGTCCCGGGTCGATCTCGATGGCCTCGTCGAAGCGGGCGATGGCCTCGGTCGTCTTCCCTCTCGCCAGTTTCACGCGACCCAGCCCGATCAGGGAATCGATGTCATCGACATCACGATCCAGGGCCCGTTGAAAGGCTTCGGAGGCCTCATCGAGCTGGCCGAGTTCCGCATAGATGCGGCCCATTCGGGCAGGAGCATCGGCGGATCGGGTGTCGGTCTCGGCCAACTCGGCAAGCAGATCGAGCGCGCGAGGAAAATCGCGGGCCTCGGTGGCCTGGCGGGCCTCTCGGCTCAGCTCGCGACGCAGTTCCCAGGCTTCGGAATCGGGGCCGGCGCCGGGCCCCGGGCCCATCGCCGCGCAGCCGGAGACGGTGATCACGAGCCATCCCATGCTCACGATCGACCGCCGCATGATGCCTCCTCTCCTGACGGGTCCCGAGGGATCGCCCTTCGCCCGACCTCAGCGAAGGGAGTTTCAAGGATCATCGGTTGGAATCGGCAAGAGCACCGGCCGAGCTTGAGGATTTTGAGGAAGAATTTGAGAATCGCGAATGGTCCGATGGTTCCTGCAGTTCTCCACGATTTTGGTCAACCGATTGACGGGTGCATAGAATGGGCGTTACCATCCGATCTCCGTTGACAGGCCCAAGGTGACCGATCCTGCTTCCTGCGGGAACGGTGAACAGGGAACCCGGTGAGAATCCGGGACGGCCCCGCCGCTGTGACCGGGCGTTCCAAGAGGCTCTAACCCCTCCTTCAGCCATTGTCGAGTTGGTGTCGGCGTTGCGGCGCCGAAGCTCGATGAGAAGGCTCGGAGCCTCAAGCCCGGGAGTCAGAAGACCTACCTTGTGTCGAATCCGGCCCCGGCTCTGCGAGGGACGAGCCCACCGGACGGAATGCGTCGAGAGTTCGTTTCGACCCCCGTTCCGAGGACCTACCGGGTCACGATGACCGGGACTTCCGAAGGCGTTTGCCTGTGACTCGTTTTCGTCGCCATCCTGGCATGGCTTCGGAAATCGGGCAAGGTCGACTCTGAAGGAGCACCGGCGAATCGTTCCCCCCGGATTTTCCCACCCATGAATCAAAACGACCTTCGCCGTGGTGCCCGCATGCATCCGGTCAAGGCTGGTGGCTTCACGCTCATTGAGTTGCTGGTGGTCATTGCGATCATCGGCGTCCTCATTGCGCTGTTGCTTCCGGCTGTCCAAGCGGCAAGGGAGGCGGCGCGCCGCTCCCAGTGCCTGAACAACCTTCGCCAGATGGGGATTGCCTTCCACGGCTATCACGATGTCCACCGCACGTTTGCGCCGGGCGGTTGGCTTCGCGGGTCGACTTCGAACCTGCGCTGGATCGCCTGGTCGGCGTTGCTGCTGCCCCACATCGAGCAAGAATCGCTCTATGAAAGCTTGAATATCGACCTTCCCTACGATGACCCGACCAACGCCACCGGAGGAGCGACGGTGCTTGCCGTGTACCTCTGTCCCAGCTCGTCGAGGCCCGAACCTCGGATCGAGGGGCGGGGAGGCTGCGACTACGGCGGAATGTACGGCGAACGGATCACCAGTCCGAACAACCCGCCGAAGGGAACGATGCTCTACGATACCCCCATTTCGATCTCGATGATTCGGGATGGAACGTCGAGCACGTTGCTCATCTCGGAAGATTCAGCCTTCAGCGATGGCCAGTGGCTTCACGCCCGCAATGTGATGGATCAGGCCTTTCCCATCAACAAGGCCCCCGCGTTCGAAAACGACATTCGCAGCGAGCACTCCGGCGGCGCGAACGCGTTGTTCGCCGATGGATCGGCGCGATTTCTCAAGGAAACGATCGCGTTGCGTCCCCTGGCCGCGCTTTGCACCCGGGCCGGCGGAGAGATCGTCTCGGCCGACGAATTCTAACATCGTGCCGTTGCAATCATTCCGAGACGCGCGGTCCCCTGTCTGGAATGAAAAATCAAGGAGTAATTTTGACATGATGGTTTCACGATTCTCGCTCGCCGTTGCGCTTTGGCTGGTGCTCGCTCCGATGGCGGCGCGAGCCGAGAGCCTGTCGGTCGATTTCAGCGACCTGACCCTGGGAAGCGAGTCATTCAACAATGGATCGGACGGTGCGGGTGGCTTTTCGAGCAACGGTGTTTTCTTCCGCAACTCGTACAATCCGACCTGGCAGACCTGGTCCGGCTGGTCGTATTCGAACCAGACCGATAACACCACCGCAGGGTTTGGGAATCAGTTCAGCAGCTTTGCCGGTGGTGACGCCTCGGGCGATGGCATCTACGCGGTCGCGTATGGCCAGTCTCCGTCCTCGGTTCGGTTCGACCTGCCCGAGTTGGACCCGCATCGGTCGCCGGTCAGCATGTCCGCCAGCTTTACCAACACGACCTATGCGGCCCTTTCAATGCAGAATGGCGACGCCTTCAGCAAGAAATTCGGTGGTTCGACGGGCAACGACCCCGATTTCTTCCTGCTGACGATCGTAGGCTACTCGGGCCTTGGCGCTTCGGGAGACATTATCGGCGAGGTCGATTTCTACCTGGCCGACTTCCGGTTCGACGACAGCAGCCTCGATTCCATTGTCCAGGATTGGACCACCGTGGACCTGTCAACCTTGATCGGAGCTCGCAGCATCGGGTTCCGGCTCACCTCCTCAGACGTGGGAACCTTTGGGATGAACACGCCGGCGTACTTCGCCATGGATGACTTCTCGATCCGATTCTCTGTCATCCCCGAACCGGCCAGCATTGCGATGTTCGGTGTCGGTCTGGCCGGAGCGGTCGCGATCGTCCGGCGCCGTCGGGGCCGGATCGTCTGACGAACCATCAGGGCAGGCGGCGCAACCGAGCGTTCGTGCCGCCTGCCTCGAATTGGGTCGGCAATCAGGCCACGCCACAGGCCAGGCGGGCGCGGTCGAGGACCTGCCGGGCTGCCTGACGAGCCCGAGCGGCTCCGGCGGCCTTGACCTCGGCGACTCGTTCCGGATGGGCGAGCAGCTCGGCTCGGCGTTCGCGGGCCTCGGCAAAGCGATCGATGATCAACTCCGCTAGCCGAACCTTGACCGTGCCGTAGCCGAGGCCCCCTTCAAGATACTGACGTTTGACGTCTTCCCATTCCTCGGCCGTGGCGAACAGGCGAAACAGGAGGAACAGGGGGAACTCGTCGAGCTTGCTCGGGTCGCCCGGTTCTTCGGGGGGGCGGCTATCGGTAATCAGTCGCTTGCATTTCTTGGTGATGAGTTTTGGATCATCGAACAGGTCGATCGTGTTGCCATAGCTCTTGGACATCTTCCGGCCGTCGGTGCCGGGAACGACGGCCACGTCCTTGAGGATGTACGGCTCGGGCAGCTTGAACGTCTCGCCGTAGGTGTGGTTAAAGCGTTCGGCGATGTCTCGGGTGATTTCGAGGTGCTGTTTCTGGTCCTGGCCGACGGGAACGAGGTCGGCGTCGTAGAGCAAGATGTCGGCTGCCTGAAGGACCGGGTAGGCGAACAGGCCGTGCTCGGCGGGAATCCCTTGCTGCACCTTATCCTTGTAGCTGACGCACTTCTCTAGCCACCCCATCGGCGTGACACTCGTCAGGAGCCAGGCCAACTCGGTCGTTTCGGGCACGTCCGACTGCACAAAGAGCGTGACGGTGTCGGGGTCGATGCCGAGGCTCAGCAAGGTGACCACCACGTCATCGGTGTATTCGCGGAGTTTTTCCGCGTTTCGGGTGCTGGTCAGGGCGTGGTAGTTGGCAACGAAGTAGAAGACCTCGTTTCCCTGTTGCAGTTCGCGGAACTGGCGAATCGCCCCGAAGTAATTCCCCAGGTGCAACGGGCCGGATGGCTGGATTCCCGACAGGACTCGCATCGGTACTTGGCTCTCTTCGATCGATCGATCAATCATCCACGATTCGACCTTCGACGGCCGAAGCGCACTCCGACCGGGTCGGCCGCACCGGCCGACGCGACACGGTCTTTCACTCTAGCAAGGTCGCCGCCGATCGGCCAACCGAAGGAGATCGGAAGACCGTCGGCCAGGTCGCGGTTCCAGCTCGACCTCGATAAGATAGGGACGAGAGATTGATCGCGCTCGGGCCGCATCGATCCGGACGCAGGGGGCGTCTCGGGGCCGGGGCCCGTGAGGAGCCCCTGGCCATGACGGGTCGCTTTGACGAACACGGGATTCGATTCGACTATCCCACCGACTGGAGTGTCGAGGTCGATTCCGACGGTGAGAAAACCACCGTCGCCGTTCACTCGCCGAACGGCGTTGCCTTTGCCCTGGTCGCCCTCGACGAAACATGCCCCGAGCCGTCGGAGGTGGCCGGGCAGGCGCTCGACGCGATGGAACAGGAGTACCCGGATCTCGATGCCTTCCCCGTGATCGAGTCGATCGACGGCCATCAGGCGGTTGGCCATGAGGTCGAGTTTATAAGCCTCGACGCGACCAACTCCTGCTCAATCCGATGCTACCGGACTCCGAAACGCACGGTTCTGGTGTTCGGCCAGTGGTCCGACCTCGAAGGTGAAGGGCCGGCCGATCAGATCCGATCGCTCCGCTCGTCTCTGGAGGAAACCGACTCCTGATCGACTTCCAGAGGATGGAATCGATTGGTGGCTCGGTCAAGGAAGCCGAGGATGCGATCGACCAGGGTCGGGCCTCCGCGGTCGAAGACCTCGCTGTGTTCGGCCTCGGCAATGCTGGCGACCTCGGGGCGGCGGTCGGCCGGGAAGGCGTTCACGAGGCAATGAATGGCCGGGACGGGTGTGACGGTATCGGCCTCTCCTTGAAGGATCAAGACCGGCCGATGGAATTGAGGGGCCAGATCGACCGGCCGGGGGCGATCGAGCCGATCGCCGGCGAGCCGGGCCGCTTGCCAGAGAACCAGTCCACTGAGCCGCGCGGCCCCGGGGAATTTGAGTCGCGTCAACCGCGCCGCGAGGGCCTCGCGGAGATCGGCATAGGGGGCCTCAAGCACAATCGCCGCGATGCGGTCATCCTCGACCGCGGCCCTCAACGTGACGGCTGCCCCCATGGATCGCCCCCAGACGACGACCGGGGCTTCGGGAGATTCGGCACGCATCAAATCGATCCACTGCTTCAGATCGTCGGCCTCTCGGGCCCCGAACGAGGCGCGATTGCCTTCGCTCTGCCCGAAGGTTCGCAGGTCCGGGAGCAACACCGTCCAGCCCCCTTGGACAAGGGACTCGGCCCGGCTTTGCATGCTCGGCGAGGCTTCGGCCAGGCCATGGGCAATGAGGGCGATCCGACACGGGCCTGAGTTCCCCTCCGGTCCTCGCCGCCATGCTCGGAGCCGGACGCCATCCCGAGCGACGATCGAGACTAATTGCCACGGGTCCGGAAACGCGACCTCCTGACCGTTCCCTCGACCCGGAAGCACAAGTGACCACGCTCCCCAGTGCATCACCGCGGTGGCTCCACAGAGCCAGAGTCCCAGCAAGACCCCGCCGACACCGACCACCCCGCGCAGCAGCCAGGACGACCGGCTCGGCCCGATTGAGGCCGAAACCATCTGACCCCTCACCCCGGGCGAACCGATCGCGTCCAGCTTTGGACCATTTCCCCCTCGATCCGCCTCCCAGGAGACGCGAATGGCCCCCTCTTGCCAGGTCCGATGCACCGGAATCCCTCGATCCGCGAGCCCTACCAGCGCGTCGGACGCTCCGGGGCGGGGGGCTCGCTGGCTGGAAACGACCGCGGCGGGCTTGGCCCAGTCGTAGAGCCAGGGGGGATTGGCCGACCGACCGCCGTGATGCGGGGCCAACATGACCGTAACCGGCCGACGAGGCATCGCCAGCAGTTCGGCCAGCCCCGCGCCGTCGAGATCGCCGCTCAGCAGGACATGATCCGATCCGACCGTCAGATCCAGGACGAGGCTGCGGTCATTATCGCTCGCGTCGGGCAGCCAGCCCCGGGCAGGATGGAGTACCTCCGCAACCAACCCAGGAACCAGCTCGAATCGATCACCGCTCGCCACTTCGTGAATGGCAATCGTCCGGGCGCGGGCGTGTTCAAGGAGTGTCCTGGCTCCGGGATTGTTCTGTTCGTCAAAGCCATCGGGAACGACCATCGCACCGATGGTGAACCGCTCGATCAGGTCCGGAACGCCGTTGTAGTGGTCTGCGTCGGCGTGAGAAATCACCAGACGGTCGATCCGTCGGATTCCCCGAGCCCAGAGCGCCGGGGCGGCAATCCGTCGGCCGACGCTCGGGTCGCCCGATCGGCCGCAATCATAGAGCGAGGCCGACCCGTCAGGTCCCCGGATCACCGTGGTCAGGCCATGCCCCACTGCCAGGAATTCCACCTCGTACGACGACGGTCGCTGCGGAGTGATTGTCACCCCTGCCCCGAAGAGCCCGACCAGCACTACCCCTCCCCATGAGGCCCGTCGAATCGGCAATGGCCATCGCGCCGCCGACGCTCGACAGGCCACCGCCAGCATTGCATAACCAGCGATGACCCAGGCGGTTGGGGGAGTCGGCACGAAGGCGTGACCGAAGGTGATGGACTCGGCCCAATCGACGATCGTCAGAGAAACACCCAGCAGCCAATCGCAGAGCCAGGCCGCGGGCATCGCCAGCGGCTGCCAGACGACCGAGCCCATCAGGGCCAGCCCTCCCAGAATGACGGCGGCGCTGACCATCGGAATCATCGGCAGGTTCAAGAAAATGCCGATGGGTGCCACCACGTTGAATTGCCAGGCAATCAACGGCATCGTCACCAGCCAGACGGCCGCCGAGGCCACCAGGGCCAACACCGGCGCCAGGGCCAGGCGCCGGGCGATCCCTTTCCAGGCCGGTTCGAGCTTCCGCTCCAGCAGGTCGAGCGGGTCGCCGTCCGGGTCGGGATTGATCATCCTGCGCTCGATCCATCGCATCAACGGCGGCACGCCGAGGATCAAGGCCGCGATGGCCAGGAACGACAGTTGCCAGCCGATCCGGAACAGCGAGGTGGGGTTGACGATGATCGTGAACAGGATTGCCAGTGTGATCGTGTTCGCCGGCTTGCTACTGCGATCGATGATCGCGGCCACGCAGACGGCCCCCACCATCGCCGCCGCCCGACTGACCGAAGGGGTCCAGCCGACGAGCGTGGCATAGGCGATCGTCGCCGTCAGCACAATCTTCGCCGCGTCTTTATGATTGAATCCGAGCACGACCGCGAGCAATCCGACCACCCCGGCCACGGCCGACAGGTGTAGCCCCGAGATCGCCAGCAGGTGGGCCGTTCCCGTCCGGGAAAACGCGGAGGAGGTCTCCCCATCGATCCCCCCTCGTCTGCCGAGCAGCAGGGCCGCCGCGACCGGCGCCGTCCGAACGCTGAGGAGTTCGGCCAGCCGCGCGTCGCTCGACGACCGGACCCAGCCAAGCCATCGGAGTCTGAGTGACGGTGTCCCCTCCGGATCGAGCCTGACACCGTCCGGTCCTTCGACCGAGAGCCGCAGGCGAATGCCCCGGGCGCGAGGGGCGAGCCTCGGGTCGGTTTCTCCGGGATTGAGCGGGCCGGGTAGCAACGCCAGCGATCCGGCCGCCTCGATCGCGTCTCCCATGCCGAAGCGATTCTCATTGCCACCCACCGACACCAGGGCCCGACCCGAGGCGCGGTGCCAGTTCTGGCCGTCGCTGGCGGAGGTGATCTGCAACTCAAACCGGGTGTAGCCGTCGTCTCCCGGGCGTTCCTCGGCGATCGGACTGACCCGATGCTCAGGAACGGTCAACACGACCCCCCGAACCCAGCTCGGCCTTGGTTCCTCGGTAACGACCCTGGCCAGATCATCCACCGCCAGGTCCGACCACCGCCAATGGTGCCAGGCGCCTCCCACTGCCGCGAATGCCACCACGAGTGCGGGGTAACAGACCCCTCGCCATCGCAAGCCAACCATCGCCACCACCGAGGCCAGCAAGGCGATCACGGCCCACGTTGCAGTCTCGAACCCTTCGAAAAACCGATCCGTGATGATCCCCAACGCCATCGCCAACGCCACCGGTGCCAGCGGAGGCACCCTGCCCGGCGTTCCTCGCCAGCCGGGAACGAACGGTTTGGTCGGATCACTTCGGCTTCGAGATGTGGCTCCGAGGTCGGGAATCGTGTGCTGCGCCATCGGAGCCGGTCTGACGAGGGGTGAGGAAGCGAATCACGCAGTGGAGCGGCTGAAGCAGTTCCCGCGAGGGTATTGCGGTGAGGCGTGGTTGAGGTCCCTCTCACCGAACCTTCGGTCACCTTCTCCCCCGCTCGCTCGCGGGGGAGAAGGTTGGGACCGTACGATCGGAGGCGAGGCTCGTTCGGAGGAGTCGAACGGTCAATCCGATCGAGTTCGAGCGTGCCGGGCACTCATTGAGGGCGTTTGTCGAACTCGAAACGGCGAAGGATGTCGATCACTTGCTCAGCCGTTTCCAGGGCATCCTCAACCCCGAATTCGGACTCGACCTTCACGACGACGTCTTCCCCGGTGTCCTCGGAAACGCGTCGGGCCTGGCCGAGCTTGAACTCGGCCTCGATCAGACGGGCGCGGGCCTCGGCGACGGCGGCTTGAGTCTCGGCGATGGCGAGTCGCCCGACCAGTTCCTCGTCGTCGGTCATCGGTCGGCCCTCGTTCCGTTCGGCCGACGCAAATTTTCGACGGGCGGCCTCGGCACGAATCTCGGTGACTTCCAGGGCGGCGCGGGCTGCCTCGACCTTGGCCTCGGCGATCGCAACGACCCCCGGAGCCTCTCGGCGTTCGCCCCGTTCTCGATCACGAACCCGTTCGCGTTCCTGACGCTCGATGCGTTCCCGCTCCATGCGCTCGCGTCGTTCCCGATCGGCGGGATCACCGGGGCGGCCTCGGCCTTCCTCGGTTTGGGAGCGTTCGAACCGTTCCTCGGCCTCACGGCGGGCGGCGCGTTCTTGCTCAAGCATCTGCCGCAGTTCGTTCAGTTCGTCCCGCAAACGATCGATCGGCGGACCTCCCCGTTCGGCGGGACGGCCGCCACCTCGACCGGGGCGGGCCTGTCCTCTTTGCTGCTCACGTTCGGGTTCGGGGGTCGGTTCGTCCTGAGCGGTCGCCGAGAGGGGGCCGAACACGAGGGCCAACAGGCCGGTTCCGCACAGGGCGGTGACGGTGGATCGGAGTCTCATCGCGGTCTTCTCCCTGGCAGCGGTTGGGGCAACGAAGGTCGATTTCCCGACGCGGAGAGTCTTCCCGTTGCATCGCTCCGCGCGATTCTATCCGGCCGCAATGGCGAAGTCATGGATGATCCGCCACCGGCTGATCGAGGATGACGCCGACCGTTGCTCCTTCTAAAATGAAGTTCAATGGTTCCAACCAGTACCTCCTGCGAAGTGTCACCGTTTCATGGCCGACCCAAATCACAAAGTCCCCGAGAACGTCGCTGGGCGCTATTACGTCGATGACACCTGCATCGACTGCGAACTCTGCCGCGAAACCGCCCCCGAGAATTTCATTCGTTGGGATGCCGGCCGCTACTCGTTCGTCACCCTCCAACCCCGCAACGACGAGGAGGAAGCCGCCTGCCGAGCCGCCATGGACGAATGCCCCGTCGAGGCCATCGGCTGCGACGGCGAGGAGGTCGCATGATCGCCCATGAGACGCTTGCCGATCAAATTGACCGCGACGGGTTCGCCATCGTCCCCAACGTCCTCGACGCCGCCGAGGTCGAGTGCTTGATCCTCGCTGTCGATCGCGCTCAGGCCGCCGCCAATCAAGACGCCGATCCCGCCTCCCTCCGTCGCGGCCAGAGTGCCTACGGCCTGCGCGATCTTCTCGGGCGTGTCCCCGAGGTCCGCCGCCTTGCCGGTTCTCCGCCGATCCGAGCCTTGATTGAGCCGGTCCTCGGCCCCGACGCCTTCGCCGTCCGCGGGCTCTGGTTCGACAAGACGAGCGAGGCGAACTGGAACCTCCCCTGGCACCGCGACCTGACCATCGCCGCCCGAAGGCGCGTCGATGCCCCCGGTTTCTCCTCCTGGACGGTCAAGGCGGGCATTCCCCACGCCCTCGCCCCGGTTGAGGTGCTGGAGGCCATGCTGACCGTCCGGCTTCATCTCGACCCCGCCGGACCCGACAACGGCCCCCTGCGCGTCTTGCCCGGTTCCCACCGGCTGGGCGGGACCGCGCCGACCGAGGTCGGTTCGTGGACCGATCGCGTCCGGCCGGTCGAGTGCGTCGTCGATCGCGGGGGAGTTGTCCTGATGCGACCGTTGATCTTGCACGCCTCGAATTCGGCCGCCTCGCCCGACCATCGGCGCGTGATCCATCTCGAATTCGCCTCGGCGCCGCTGCCGGGGGGCGTCGAATGGTATGATGTGGCTCGGGCGGAAGCGTCGTCCTGATTGGTCTTCTCGGTGGGGGGATGAATTCGATGAACCCTTACGAGGCACCTCGGGAAGATCATTATCCGACCGTACCACACGACCGGCCCCGATCGAAGTACGATACGATTTCTTCCTGGGCACTCCTGATCGTTGCGCTGAACCTCTGCTGGGTGCTGATGCTTTACGTCGGGATTCGATATGAGTCAAAGGAGTGGATTCCCCTCGAAACCGAGCCGAAACCCTTGCCAACGAGGGTCGTTGACGCACTTGGGATTTTCCATGTCGTCCTCTCCGGATTGGCGTTCCTGGCCACCTTTCCGATGACCTGGAGTTGGGGGAAGCGTCTTTTTGCCTGGTTTCTGATCTTATTCCTTCTGGCCTGGTCGGCATTGTGCTGGCTCGCGGGAGGAATGGGAACAATGGGTCATTATTTGTAACCAGTGTCGTAGGTAGGCCTGCCGGTTCCTCCGCGTGGAATGCCTCATGGACACGTCGAATCCTTACGATCCACCGCTCAGCCACCTCGCTGCCTCCGGACCGGGGAACTCCGGCCGGGGGAGGCTCGATGGTCGCCGTTCCTGGTCCCTTTGGTTCCTGGCATTAACAGTGTGCTCCGTCCTGCTGATCTTTCTCGGAGCAGGGTTTAAGCGAGATCGTTCGATCGGACTGAACAACTGCCCCTGGCCGGACGGACCGCTCCCCTGGGACGATCCGTCGATCCCGTGGCCGATCCGGGCCGTTTACGTCCTCATGGCCACCCACCTGATCATCACCGCGGCGGCGTTCGTCGCGACGTTCTGGATCACGAACCGCCTGAAGCGAATGCTCCTTGCCTGGCTGGTGCTCATCGTCATGCTCGGCTGGACGTTGCTCTGTACCGTCGGCGCATACCTGGCGACCACCGGGAGATAACTGGGATCGCAAGGACGGGAAGAAACCCGCGTCGCGGATCAACTCAATCGAGGACCTCATGCCCCTCCGCTTCACAAAGATGCACGGACTCGGCAACGATTACGTGTATGTGTCTCTGTTCGACCAGAAGCTCCCCGGCGCGATCGCCCCACTGGCGCAGGCGATGAGCGACCGGCACTTCGGCATTGGCTCCGACGGCCTGATCCTCATCCTCCCCTCGGAACGCGCCGACGCGCAAATGCGCATGTTCAACGCCGACGGCTCCGAGGGGGAGATGTGCGGCAACGGCATCCGATGCGTGGCGAAGTATGTGTATGATCACGGGATCGCCCGTAAGGATCAGATCACGATCGAGACGGGCCGAGGCGTCTTGACGCTCGACCTGGAGATCCAAGGGGGCAAGGCCCGGCGCGTTCGGGTGGATATGGGAACGCCGATCCTCCAGGGGTCCGACATCCCGACCACCTTGCCCGGCGACCCTCCGGTCGATGTGCCGGTCGAGATCGGCGACGAACACCTCAAAATTGTCCTTCCCCAAACGGCCGTCTCGATGGGCAACCCGCACGCGGTGGCCTTCGTCGACGACGTGATCGGGTTCCCCCTGGAGCAGATCGGCCCGCTCTGGGAGAAGGACCCGCACTACCCGAGGAAGGTCAACGTCCATGTCGCCCAGGTCCTGAAGCCCGATGAGGTCCGCATGCGGACCTGGGAACGCGGCTCGGGGATCACCCTGGCCTGCGGCACCGGGGCGTGTGCCGTCTGCGTGGCCGGGGTCCTGACGAGGCGCACCGATCGGAAGATCCTCGCCCACCTCCCCGGCGGCGACCTGGAGCTGGAGTGGCCGAGCGACGATGCCTCTGTCTTCATGACCGGCCCGGCCACCGAGGTCTTCTCCGGAGAGTGGCCCGATTGATGGAGGCTCGTCCTCGCGATCCCCTGGGGCAGGTTGCTGGGGCCGATGGCTGCCCGGGGGGCTGGATCTGCATCGTGCTCGATCGGGAGACATCAGCCGTGACTCCACTGCTCTGCCGCTCGAGCGAAGAATTGCTCACGATCCGCCCTGAGCCCTCCGTGCTGGCGATCGACATGCCGATCGGCCTGCCCGACGCGGGCGATCGGGACTGCGACCGGATCGCCCGGACGCTCCTCGGCCCTCGACGGTCGAGCGTCTTCCCCGCGCCGATCCGCCCGAGCCTGGTGGCGGTCACGCAGCAAGGGGCCGACGCGATCAGCCGGGCGATCGTCGGCCGAGGGGTCGGGGCGCAGGCGTGGGGCCTGTATCGGCGGGTGCTGTCGCTCGATTGCCTCATCGGCCCGGATGAGCAAACGCGTTGTGTCGAGGTCCATCCCGAGCTTTCGTTTCTTGCGCTCAACGGCGATCGGCCGATGCCTCACTCAAAGCACTCGCCCGAGGGGATCGCGGCTCGGCGAGCCGTGATCGACGCCGCGTTCGGCCCCGAGGCGTTCCCGAGTGTTCGCCAGGCGATCTCCCCGAAAGACGCCACCGACGACGACCTGCTCGACGCGATGGCCGCCTGCTGGACGGCGAATCGGATTGCAGAAGGGATCGCACGCCGAATTCCCGACAAACCGCCGACCGACTCCCGCGGACTTCGCATGGAGATGTGGTTTTAAATCAACACGCAAATTGTGAGGATCATTCACCGATGACCGGACTTCGCGGGCTCCTGGTCACAGGGACCGATACCGCTGTGGGCAAAACGCGCGTTTCGTCGGCCATCGTGGCGACCCTGGTGGCTCAGGGAGAGCGTGTCGGGGTGCTCAAGCCCCTGGCGAGCGGGGCCGATCGGGTCGAGGGACACCTGCGCTGGGACGACACGGAACGCCTGATCGCCGCCCTCGGTCGAGACGTGCCGCGTGATCGGGTCACGCCGATCACCTTCGAGGCTCCACTCGCTCCTCCCGTTGCCGCCCGTCTGGCGGGTCAGCCGCTCGCCTTCGACCGCGTCCTGGAGGCAACCCGCGAGGCCATCGCCTGGTGGGCCGGTCCCGGAGGGGCGGAACTGATGATTGTCGAAGGCGTGGGCGGCCTGCTCTGCCCGATCGCCGAGGGAGCGACCCTGGCCGACCTTGCCGTCAGGCTGGATTACCCCCTGCTGATCGTGGCTCGCCGAGGCCTGGGGACGCTGAACCACACCCTTCTGACCGTCGAGGCAGCCCGCTCGCGAGGGCTCCGTGTGGCCGGTGTGATCCTGAACGGATCGGAGCCGACGGGGGATCCCGTGGCCGAGGCAACCAACCCGATCGAACTGTCTCGATGGCTCGGTGATGTCCCTTTGCTGGTGGAAGTCCCGCATGGATCGGACCCGACAGCCTTGCTCGGAGGACGGCCCGACCTAAAATGGAAAGGACGAGCCGCCGCGCCTCGGATCGTCTCTGGTGACACGTGGCGGCCGGTTCCTCGATGACCCCGAGGAACTTCCCATCGCGCCGATTCGCTTGCGGAACCGGTGCGATGAACGATCCTCGGGCAAGAGGCCGGAGTGGTGGAACGCCCTCTGTCTGCCTCCGTCGATGCTCCGCATGATGCCCGGTCTCGAACCACCGATGGCGTGGTCGAGGCCGGGAAAGGATTGGCCGCTGATGGTTCCTCCAGTCGTCTGCCCGCACTGTGGCGTGCGCATTGATCTTCCGCCTTCCCCCTCCGAGTCCGGATCGCAGGAAAACGTCCCTCGTTCCGAGCCCACCGAGTCCCGGTCTTCACCCGGGGAGAAGGGGGATGACGATGCGCCGATGCCGTTCTCCGGGGAAAGCCTGACCGATGTCCTGGCGAGCCCCGACCCGATCGCCGCGGCGGCTCTTGTGTCGTCCGACGACGACGTGCCGAGCAAGCCTGACCACGCTTCGACCCTCAGTTCGACACTGGGGATCAATCTCGGCCTCGGCGCCTCGGCCGATTCGAACCAGGCTGCTCCGCCTGGGCCATCCCTCCGGCCGTCTTCTCCGGCCGAGGGGGGAGAATCCCACTCGCATCACGACGACTCGGAGGACCACTCCCACCATCGATCTGCCTGGCCGATGGCCTTGCTCGGCAGTTACGCCAGTGCCATGACGATCGCCTGTGGTTGGCTCTGGTGGACCTCGCACCGGAACCCACCGCCTCGGCAGCAGGCTCCCGTCTGGGCCGCCGGCCTCGACGCGGGTCAGGAACCGGGAATTGATGCCGGTCGCCGAGAGGAAGGCTCGGCCGTCGTCGAACCCGCCGAGCCGATCGCCGAGGATCGCATCGTTCCCCTGGGTGAGCTCCTGAGCGTTGACGCTCTGGAGATTCAGCCCCTTCGGGTTTCAGTCGGACCGGTTGAGCTGAAACGGACGCGGGTCGATGGCCGGACCGAGCGTCGAGACGGCGGTTCCGACGCCTTGCGACTGCATCTTCGCTTGCGAAACACGTCGGACGATGTCATCTTTGCCCCCTTGGATGAGGCGTTTGTGCGAGAGCCGGATCGTCGGCTTCCGGAGACCTTTGTTGAGGATGCCTCCGGGACGCGCATTTATGCCTATCGCCTTCCAGTGTCCAGCGAGTGGGAGATTGCCGGGCAAACCTTCCAGGAACTTCGCCCCGGGGAACAGATCGAGACCGTGGTTCTCAGTGATACGGATTCCCCCAATCGCCTCGACGGCCGATTGCTTTGGCGGCTTCGATTGCGCACCGCTCCCGAGACGACCGCCGTGCTCGGAGTCACCTTCAACGCGTCCGAGATTCGATCGGCGAGCGAGTAATTCCTCTCAGGAGGACCGACGGATCAGCGGCACGATGACAACGCGTGTTTCGAACGTTGTGGCCCCCTGGGCGTCGTTCGTGGACAGGTTTCTGGAACAAAGGAGGTTGAGCATCCCGGAATCCTCTCACTCCACGGAACAATTCGTGCCCGGAACGGCACTCAATTCCCAAGAATTCCTTGTCGCTCGGTTCGGCACGATGCGTCAAACGGCTTGAATTCGAATGAGCAAGCTCTGATGAAGGTCCTTCTGCTCTCTGCCGAGGTCGAGCCGTTTGCCAAAACCGGCGGCCTGGCTGATGTTGCCGCCTCACTGCCTCAGGCTCTGAACGATCTGGGTCATGAGGTCGCCATCATGATGCCCGGCTATCGCCGTGCGCTGTATGCCGGACGACCGATCCGGGAAACGGGTGTCCGGGTCCGCGTGCCGATCGGCCATCGAACCCTGGAAGGACGGATTCTCGTCTCCTCCTTGCCGGGCTCCGACGTGCCTGTCTATCTGATCGATTACGCCCCGTACTTCGATCGCACCGGGATCTACGGCGCAGAGGGGGTTGACTACCCCGACAACTGCGAGCGTTTCGTTTTCTTTCAGCGCGCTGCGCTGGAAGGAATCCGGATGCTGAACTTTCAGCCCGAGATCATCCATTGCAACGACTGGGAAACCGGCCTCGTCCCCGCCTACCTGGAGGAAGTGTATCGTCCTCAGCCCGGCTCGGTTTTTCGCCAGGTCAGTACCGTGATGACGATTCATAACCTGGCCTATCAGGGATCGTTCTGGCATCTCGACATGCCCTTAACGGGGTTCGATTGGTCTCTGTTCACGCCCGATCGACTCGAAGCCTACGGCCGGTTGAACTTCCTGAAGGCCGGGCTGGTGTACGCGGATCTCATCAGCACGGTGAGCCCGACCTACGCCCGAGAAATTCAGGCTCCGGAAGGAGGCCGAGGGCTCGACGGCCTGCTTCGCGCTCGACAGGCCGATCTGTACGGGATCGTCAACGGCATTGATGTCACGGTCTGGAACCCGGCGATCGATCCTCACCTGACGGCGCGTTACACCGTGAAAACCTGGCCGGCCGGCAAGGCAGCCAACAAGGCGTCTCTTCAACGCCTGGCCGGGCTTCCCGAACGGGCCGACGTCCCCTTGATGGCGGCCATTTCGCGGCTTGATCCTCAGAAAGGCTGGGATCTGGTGGTCGACGCCGCCGGAGAGCTGCTTCGGCGAGATCTCCAGATCGTCATCCTGGGCACTGGGGAACCTCGATACGAGATGGCCCTTCAGCAACTCGCTCAGGAGTATCCGGACAATCTGCGCGTGTACCTCGAATTCTCGCAACCGCTGGCTCACCAACTCGAAGCGGCTGCCGACCTGTTCCTGATGCCCAGTCTCTACGAACCGTGTGGCTTGAATCAGCTCTATAGCCTGGCGTATGGGACGGTTCCGGTCGTCCGGGCCACCGGTGGCCTGGCCGACACGGTCGTCGATGCGACGGACGAAACCCTCCAGAACCAGACCGCCACAGGCGTGAGCTTCACCGATCCCACCGCGAAGGCCCTGATCCGGGCGGTCGATCGCGCCCTGGCCCTCTACGCAGACTCCGATGCCCGGTCCCGCCTCGTTTCGACCGGGATGCACGCCGACTGGACCTGGCACCGAAGTGCCGAACAGTACGCTCGGCTCTATGAAACCGCTCGCCTCCGTCGCGCCGGCAGCCACCTTTCCTGAGGGGCGAAGCGGAAATGCGCTCACGTCACGTTCGAAAGAACCGTCACGAGAGCAAAAGTGGGCCCGTAATTTGTGGAACTCCCTTGACTGGTTCCATTCATTCGGATTCTGATACCCGCTGCAAGGGCGTGTGAAGTGTTTTGATCCGCTTGCACCTCCCGAGATGTCCCTCAAATGACTCCTTCAGTCGCGTCTTCCCGAATCGTGATGTGCTTCTTGGGACTGATCCTGTTCGGGATCACTTCCCCGGCGAAGGCCGAAAGTCTTCGGAGTCGTTTGACCCGCAAGGACGACATGAATGCCCTGCGGTTTCAGGGGCAGGATTGGACGATTCACGACCTGGTCGATCGGCGATCGGAAGCTCCCCGTCGATTCGATCATTATCATCAGCGGCTCGGTTCCGCCCTGAGCCTGGGGCTTGAGGGGCTTGAGGCTCGTCGGGCCTTGAATCCCGAGCGGTTCGACTTCTACCATCCGTTTCTCGCGTACTTGCTGTCGGACGTCGATCCCGATTCGGGGCTGGGAACCGTGGGTGATCCGTTGGATGAAGGGCCGGGACTGGGCCAGGACGGTGGCCCCACGCCTCCTCCCGACGGCTCTGTCTCGCCCCAAACGCCCGAACCGACGCAACCCCCGATTGTTCCTGAAACCTTCACGGATCCCACGGTGCCACCGCCGCTCGATCAGCTTCCTTCGGGTCCGGGAGAGTCCGAGGTGCCGCAACTTCCGGGATCGCCGGATGGTCCCGACGTGACACCGCCCCCGGTCGATCCGATCGGCCCCGAGATTCGGGCCATTCCCGAACCGGCCGCCATGATTCAACTGGCCGTGGGGCTCACGGGTTTGGTCGGGGTCTTGGCCTGGCGACGCCGAGTCCGGCCGCTGCGGCCAGCCGTGTAATCCGTCTGACCGTTCAACTCGATCGAACGATTCGGGCCGGTCTCCATTGGAGAATCGGCCCATTCTGTTGATAATGGCAACGTCGGTCATCTTGACCAACCGTTCCGAGCCGTCGGTTCCTCCGGATCGGAGTGTCCTGCCCTGCCCCGGCCCGTCATGATGACGGGCATTCCCCCGCTCTGGGACCCGTCGCACCATGTCGCGCGTTCGCCTGATCCTCGCGCTGCACGACCACCAGCCGGTCGGAAACTTCGAGAACGTCTTCGAGGCCGCCTACCGGGACAGCTACTTGCCGTTCCTGGAACTGATGGAGCAGTACCCCGAACTGCCCTTCAGTCTGCACAGTTCCGGTCCGTTGATGGAATGGCTGGTGGCTCACCGTCCCGAGTACATCGAACGTTTGCGGGCGATGGTCTCCGCCGGACGGGTCGAGATCCTCGGCGGCGGATTCTACGAGCCGATCCTCACGATGATCCCCCACCGGGACCGCGTCGGGCAGATCCGGTCGTACTCCGACTACCTCGAACGCCTCTTCGGACAGCCGATCCGAGGGGCCTGGATCGCCGAACGCGTCTGGGAGCAGCATCTCGTCTCGGCCCTGGTCGAGGCGGGGATCGAGTTCACCGTGCTCGACGACTTCCACTTCCAGCGCGCCGGGGCCGCCTCCGACGACCTGTTCGGCTACTACCTGACCGAGGACGAAGGCCACCTCTTGAAGGTCTTCCCCAATAGCGAGTCGATGCGCTACCTCGTCCCCTGGCAAGAGCCCCATGCCTCGTACGAGTACCTCCGCGGCTTGAGCCAGTCCCGGCCCGATGCCGTGGTCGTCTGCGCCGACGACGGTGAGAAGTTTGGCGGCTGGCCCGACACCCACGAGCACATCTTCACCAAAGGCTGGCTTCGTCGCTTCTGCGACATGATCCGGGGCAACCGCGACTGGCTCGAACCGACGACCTTTGCCTCCGTCGTTGATTCGACCGTCCCGCTGGGCAAGGTCTACCTGCCCGACTGCTCCTACCGCGAAATGACCGAGTGGGTCCTCCCCCCCACCCAGCTTTCGGCCTTCGAGGCCGCGGTGAAAGGGTCCGAGGGAGTGACCGCCGTCGATCACGTTCGCCCCTTCGTCCGCGCCGGGGGCTTCTGGCGGAATTTCAAGAACAAGTACATCGAAACCGACGAGATGTACGCCCGGATGCTTGAGCTTTCCCATCGGCTCAACACCCTCGAAGAGTCCGGCGACGCCGATGCCGAGGCGCTCGACCTCGCCCGTCAAGAACTCTATCGCGGTCAGTGCAACTGCCCCTACTGGCACGGGGCCTTCGGCGGCCTGTATCTGCCTCATCTTCGCAACGCCATCTTCAAGCACCTGATCGCCTGCCACGACGCCCTCGACCGCGCCGAAGGAAAGATCGGCCCCCGCGTGGCGCTCGACGTGGCCGACTACAATCTCGACGCCCGCCAAGAGGCCCGGCTCGAAAACGATCGCCTGATCGCCTACGTTCGCCCGGCCAGTGGCGGCCATGTCTATGAACTGGACGTGCGCAAGGCCGGGGTCAACGTCCTGGCCACGCTCGATCGCCGTCCCGAGTCGTATCACGGCGCCATCGCCTCGGCCGCCGTGGCCGAGCCTTCGGGCGAGACGTTCGAAGGCCCATCGAACCTGCACGATCGGGTGATCCTCAAGCAGGAAGGCATGGACAAGCTGCTCGTCTACGACCGGGCCCCCCGCAAGGCCCTCGTCGATCACTTCCTCCCGATCGACGCCTCGCTCGACGACCTGACCTCCTGCCTCGACATTGAACGCGGCGACTTCGCCACCGGCACCTATTTGTCGAAGGCCCACCGCGAGGAAGGGCGGATCGCCCTGATGATGGAACGCCAGGGCCTGGCCGACGGCCACCTGATCCGCATCCACAAGACGATCGCCATGGAAGCCGGACGGCCGGGCCTGGAAGTCGTCTACATCCTTGAAGACCTACCCGTCGGCCAGCCGGTCCACTTTGCCATCGAGCTGAACCTGGCCGCGATGGCCGGTCACGCCGAGGATCGGTTCGTCTCCGACCTCCACGGCAACCGGCTTGGCCTGCTCGACGCAAAGCTCGACATTCCGCACGCCGAAGGAGTCAACCTGACCGACGAATGGCTCGACCTGGGCGTCTCGATGCGCTGGTCGGTCCCATCGAGCCTCTGGTGCTTCCCGGTCGAAACCGCCAGCCAAAGCGAGGGCGGCTTCGAAGGGATTTACCAGAGCACCGCCGTCATCCCCCACTGGCGGATCACCGCCGACGAGTCCCGTCGCTGGACCGTCCGCCTCTCCTGGTCGCTCGATCTGGCCCGACCCGAGCCGTCTGACCAGCCTTCCGAGGCCGATCGGGCCGCATCGACGCACCGGCCTGCCCCCTCCTCGCGCGTCGCGGGAGCCCCGGTGGTCGGCTGATTCTCCCGATCCGGAGTTGTCGACGAGGCACCAGGCCTGATCGGGATCGATTGTCCTCCATGCGATTCTTCCCCCGCAAACGCCCCGAGCCGCCGGTCCCGGACCTCGACCCGGGCGCGATTGTCCGTCGCGCCCGTCGCTTGCGGTTCCGGGTCCGACCGACGGCCGTGGCGCAACTGGCCGGGGCGTATCACAGCGCCCGGCCCGGCTCGGGACTGACCTTTGCCGAACTTCGGGCCTATGAACCCGGTGACGATGTCCGCCATCTTGACTGGAACGTCACCGCACGCCAGGGTCGGCCGTTCGTGCGTCGCTACGTCGAGGAGCGATCGCTGAGCCTCTGGCTGATTCTTGATGTCTCGCAGAGTCTCCGATTCGGCGCCGACGGACGCTCAAAGTCGGACCGGGCCTCGCAGGCCGCGGCCCTGCTGGCGGCCTCGGCCATCCAGAACGGCGATCGGGCCGCCCTGACCCTCGTGAGCGACCGGATCGAGTCCGAGTTGCCGCCAGGAGGAGGGCCGAGGCATCTCTCCCGACTGCTTCGGATGCTCGTCACCTCCCCGTCGACCTCGCGGCGATCTTCCCTCACGGCGGCGGTTACGCGTCCCCAGCGGTTTGCCCGTCGCGGGCTGGTCGTTGTCCTGAGCGATTTTCTGAACCCGGAACCGGTTGCCCCCTGGCGAGAGCTGGCGAGCCGAGGAGACGTGGTCGCCCTCCGCCTGGTCGATCCCCTGGAGGAACAGCTTCCCAACGCCGGCATCCTTGCCCTCGAAGATGTCGAGACCGGCCGCCGTCGGATCGTCGATTCCGGGTCGGCCCGGCTTCGAGCCTCCTACGCCCGCATGGCCGAGGATCGGCAACGCGCCTTCCGATCCTGGTGCGAGGCTACGTCCATCGAAGGGCTCGACCTCTCGACCCAACTCGATCCCATCGGACCCTTGCTCGGGATCTTCCGAGGACGAGCTCGACGGCGGACGGGTCCCCGATGACCCCGCGAGTGACGCAAATCACGGAACCACCGCCCGGCCCCACCCCGCCGCCGACCGCCGAGCCGGTCTTGCCGCCCCGTCCCAATCTCGGCCCGGAACCCTGGCTCGATTCGAGCGAAGGCAACGGGTGGGGCCTGGTCTTCCTCGGACTAATCCTGCTGGTTGCCCTCGCTTCTGGTCTCTGGATGCGATGGCGAAGGAATCGACGTCGCGCTCAACTCCCAGAATCCGAACGCGGTCAAAACCGCCCCCCCGCATTCCCTTCTCCCATTGACCACCGCATTCGCCGCGCTGAGAGACTTCGAGACGCCCTGATCACCGCCTTCGGCCCGAACTGGAGCGCGAAGACGACCGAGGAAATCGCGGCCGATCCCGCCCTGCTGACCCGGCTCGGCCCGGAGCGATCGGCGCGGGTCGTGGCGATCCTCGCCGACGCCGATCGGGCCAAGTTTGCCGGATCGTCGTCCGACGAGCGATCCGAAGCCCCGCCCGAAGCCGACGACCGCGAGCTGGCGGACCTGATCTCGACTCTCACCTCCCCCTCAACCGGCCCCGGTCGATGAACGCTGCGATCGGTTACTGGTCGCCCGGTCGCGGTTGAACCTGGCGACGACGTCTCCCTCCCCTTCCCGGTCGGCCCCAACTTTGGAGTGAGCCGCGACGAAGCTGGAAGGGCCGGGGTGGTCGCGTTGATGAGGGATGGGCGCAGCGTTCTTTGTCGGATCGAGCCCGATTCCCACCTGACCCTCATCTTGTCGGGTTCCGTCGTGCCTTGCCCACGTCGCGCGAATCGTCAAACGCGAACTACGATTTTAGCGAACAATCGGTCCGTTTGGGTTGTTGGGTGGGTGACTCGCCCTTGCGGAACCAGGAGAGAACCCAAGCCACTGTCTCGGTGAGAACCGATGGGTTGCGACCCGCCGGGACTGGGGGCTAAACTAGTGAACTGGGGCATCTCGCGTGTCCGACCAAGCACTGACATCCACCTCGCCTGCGCCCACTCTTTGCCTTGCGTTCTCATGCGGGCGCCCGGAATTGACCCGAGCCATGTCGATCGACCCGCGAACGTCTCGATTCTGGAAAGAGACGTTGCGCTATGGACTGCTCGATGAAGCGACCCTGCAGTCGTGCTGGGATGCCATTCCTCCCGAGAAGCGTGAGGACCCCGACGCGATTGACCGCCGGCTCGCGCGTCAGGCCATCGCGTCGCAACATCTGACGCTCTGGCAAGGCCAGCAAATCGTCGCCGGTCGCGCCGCCGCCCTGAAAATGGGCAAGTACATCGTCCTCGACATCATCGGCAAGGGAGGCATGGGCCTGGTCTTCCTGGCGCGTGACACGAGACTCCGCCGCCTGGTCGCCATCAAGATTCTCTCTCGCGAACGGATGACCAGCCCTCGCGCCGTGGCCCGCTTCGAGCGCGAGGCCAAGGTCGGCGCCCAGCTTCAGCACGACAACCTCGTCCGCATCTACGACGAGGGCGAGTACCGCGACCTCCGCTACCTGGTCATGGAATACATCGAGGGACGCAACGTCTCTCAGATTCTCGCCGAGGTCGGCCGGCTCTCCCCCGCCCTGGCCGCCTCCATTGCCCGGCAGGTAGCCCTCGGGCTGGAACACGCCCGGCTCAAAGGTCTGATCCATCGCGACGTCAACCCGCAGAACATCCTCGTGACCGAGGATGGCACCGCGAAGCTCACCGACCTCGGCCTGGCCATCGACCTGGGCGATCCCGATGATGTCGTCACCCGAGACGGCGCAACCGTCGGCACGTTCGACTACATCAGCCCCGAACAAGCCCGCCATCCTCGGTCGGTTGACACTCGGAGCGACCTGTATTCGCTCGGTTGCACGCTCTACCATATGATTTCCGGTTCGGTTCCGTTTCGTGAGGCAAGCCTGCCGCAGAAGCTCTACGCCCACCAGTTGCACGAGCCGGAACCCCTCTCGGAACTGGTTCCCGAGGTTCCTCCGGGGCTGGAGGCGATCGTCCGTCGCCTGATGGCGAAGTCTCCCGATGACCGCTTCCCCACCCCTCTGGCGCTGGCTGAGGCGCTGGCTCCGTTTGCCGAGGGGGCGTCCTCGGTGGCCGAGCAGATCGCCGCCGTTCGCAATGCCGCCGAACCGGCTCAGGGGGCGCGACCGGTTCCGGGCGCAATCCCGTTTGATGACGCTTCCGACCCAAACGGCTACCGCTTCGGCCCCGGCCCCGGACCCGAGCCCGAGGCCGGCCCGGATCAGGACGAGGCCCCACCCACCCGCACTGCCTCGGCCATGAAGCCCGAGCCCCGAGGGCCGGCCGACAGCGGAATCGAACCGATTCGATCCCACTCCGACGCCGATTCCGACCACGCCTCTGACGACGAACGCACTCGCGAACCCGTTGCGCCTCAAATGGCCCTGCCCACCACCGAGCCCGAGCCGCTCGTCTCGTCGTCTCCAATGGCGAGTGGTCTTGGGCTGCCGATCGACCTTGGACCTGAACCCTCCTTGACCGAGATGGCGGCGTCTCGAAGCCGATCCCGCTCCTCGATGTCTCGATCGGCGAGCGATCCCGGTTCGTCCGACACCGACAAGGTCACCCCCGCCTCCACCGAGCCGCAATCGGCGGAACGCGAGGATCAGCGTCGAAAACGGATCTGGATCGTGGCGGGGGTCATCGGCTCGGTCGCGGCCCTCCTGCTGATCGTCCTGATCGGGATAAGCCTCCGTTCCGACGACAGCGATGTCATCGTCGAGACCATTCCCGAGGCCACGCCACCCCCGGTCGATCGGCCGGCGTCGGTACCCGAGTTCTCGGTCGGCAGCTCAGACGGCCGGGGTATGCGCATCTGCCCCACGTTTTACGATGCCATGATGATGGCTCCGAATAACGGCGGGGTCCTTTACCTGGGCGATCTCACCGAGCCGTTTGTAATGGCCGAGGGAGATTCTGCCTCTCTGATTCCCCGCTCCGGAATCGTGATTCGCCCGCATCCCGATTCACGAGCCCCGGTCCAAATCACCCTGGAGGGCCGGGAGTCCTGGCTCCGCCAGCAGGTCGGCGGGCTGACGCTCGAAGACCTCACCGTGGTGGTCCGCTACGGCGGCTCCGCCTCGGCCGAAACCGCTCGACCTCCCGTCATCGAATCGAACGGCGAGCTGACCCTCCGGCGCTGCACCTTCCTGGTCCAGTCGGGGCCGAGTCTTGGCTCCAGCGTCGTTCAGTCGTTCGGCTCCTCGGTTCGGATCGACGGTTGCCTGTTCCGAGGCTTCGACCGCCCACTCGACCTGGTTGTCTTCGGCGGGGTGCGTCACGAGATCTCGAACAGCATCTTCGTCTGGACTCAGGGCACGCCCGGTCGTCCGTCGGGATGGCCGATTCGGGTTGCCAGTCGCTTTGCCAACCAGCCCCGACCCGGCCGAGTGACCATCGACCGCTGCTCGGTGTTTCTTGCCACCGGATTCCTCGAAACCACCAGCTTGCTTGCCGATCAGCCGCTCGAAATTCACGTCCGAGAGTCAGGCATCCGTGCCGATCACCTGCTCTGCTGGTCCCCACCGACCGAGGGAGCTCCGTTCCCCTCCGGCCTGAAATGGACGGGAGAGGGAAACCGCTACGATCTCCAGGGAGCCTCCTGGCTGGTTTCGGCGTCCGATGGCCTGTCCGTTCCCGACAACGCGCCGACGAACCTCGACTCCTGGACCGATGCCCTCGGCTCGGAAGGAACGGACGACTCGGTGCAGATGCTCGTCGAACTTCGAGACCCCTCGGCCCTCAAGTCCTCGTCCATCGACCCGTCCCGCTTCGCCGCCATTGCCGGAGGAGAACCGATCGGAGCCGATCCGGCCCAGGTTGGCCCCCCCGGTGATCCTCCCGTCGCGCAAACGCCCGAAGCCGACTCGGCCGGAACCTGACCGAACCACGTGGCGTGCCCGCGTCAATCGACGGTCAAGTCTCCCCTCCGCGCTCCTCGGTCCGTCGTTGCGGACCAGGAGCGTATCGAAGGTGAACGCTCCCTCGCTTCAGGTGCTTCCCCAGACGGGAGCAGCGTTCGAAATCGCTTCGGGCCGTTCGGTGCTCACGCCGGACAGATCCCCGCGAAATCGCGCAGCGCTGCCTGAGCCACGGGCCCCGGACAGGACCAGACGAGAAAGAACATCGCTTGCCGGACCCAACGCTGCGCCGGCTCGGTCCGCAGCATTCCGGTTCCTCGTCGAGCGGTCAGATAGGCGTGCGTCGCTCGCAGCACGAAGCGGTTGGCCTCGGCTCGCAGGTCGGCCGACGAGGGAGCGTCGGCCCGACCCTCGGCCGCGGCAAGCAGGGAATCGGCAATCGCTTGCCACGACGATTCCAGGGCCTCGACCGGCTCGTCCAGATCGTCTCGTGAGGGCGCCAGCTCCCGCAAGGCCCGCAGCGCTGCCAGGGCCTGGCCGATCGCCAGGGCCGAGGTTTCCAGGCTGCCGGCTCCTCCCCCATCGCTGGCCACGGCCATCACGTCGGGCTCGGGGCCAAAGAGGACCTCGGAAGGCTCCACGTGCACGGCGTCGCACGCCACTTCCGTGGTGCAAGACGCTTGCAAGGCCGCCAGGGGCATCGGCGCTCCGATCGAGAGCCCCGCTCGATCGCTCGGTAAGGCGATGAGAACCTGCCGATCATCGTCAAGCACTGCCCCCACAACGAACAGATCGGCCTTGGTGGCCGCGGTCACCCACGGCATGGCTCCCTGGAGCCGATAGCCGCCTCCCGCAATCGGCTCGGCAACCAGGGCGCGACGGCCTCGACGTCGAGACGTGGTCAGTTGCGAGGTGCCGATCGTCGGAAACGCCTGGCCCGAAGCAATCGCCCGAAGCCAATCTGCCGCCCCCTCGTGCCCCCGATCGGCCGCACTGACCAGTCGGCGGGTTGCCGCATTGAACTGCGAAAAGATGAACGCGGCCGTCAGGCTTCCCTCGGCCAGCCCGGCCTCTCGACGGACCATCGTCACCCGGTCCAGCCCGTCTCCTCCAAAGGTCCGAGGAACCGGCCAGCGAGGCACGCCACACTCCCTCAAGGCCGACCACAAGGGCTCCGGCCACTCGTCCGAGGCATCGGCCGGGCCGTCGAGGGTGGTCAGGCGGCCCACCAGTTCGGTAACGGCCGGGTCGTCGAGACGAGCCAGGGGATCGTCGGTAAGGTCGGTCATGGCTTGGCTTGGGTTAAACGTTGAGGTCCGAAATTCGCAGCAGGGGTCCGCAACGGCTCAGAGACCTTGAAGACTGGCAGTAGACGATCTTCCCAGTCTTTTTATGATGAACAACGGGAAGCTTCTCGGCCAGACAGAGTGGAGCCGGAGACTTCCGGGCAGGATGCAACTCTCATGACGCAATCGTACTGTTACGACTTTCCCCGACCCGCCGTTACGGTCGATACGGTGGCCTTCGCGGTCGATCGCTCGGCGCTTCGTGTCCTGATGATTCGTCGGGGACAGCCGCCCTTTGAAGGACAATGGGCCTTGCCTGGTGGCTTTCTTGACCTCGACGAGGCCGCCGAACCCGCGGCCCGCCGCGAACTGTTCGAGGAAACCGGAATCGAGGTCCAGCCCTCGCTGCCCTTCGAACCGCTCGGATTCTACTCGGCTCCCGGTCGCGATCCGAGAGGCCGAACGATCAGCCTGGCCTATGCCACCGTGCTTCCCCCTCCCCCGCCCGAGCCCTCGGGCGGAGACGATGCCGCCGAAGCCTCCTGGATCATCGCCGATTCCCCCGATCGTCCCCTCGCGTTCGACCATGCCCAGATCCTGAACGACGCCCTCGAATGGCTTCGCAAAGGGGTCGAGGCCGGTCCGCTTGGGCTCGCCTTGCTGCCCGACCCGTTCAACCGCGATGACGCCCGATCCATGTTCCATGCCGTCGGCTTGCCCCTCCGCCATTCCGCGCGATGGCTCGGACGCTGCGCCAAGGAACTCTGGATCGAGCCGGTTGAAGGCGACTCCCAACGCTACCGTCCCAAGCGGTAACACGGTTCGTCCCTCCCCTGTCAGGTTCGGTCTTCCTGCAACGATCCTCCGTCCGATTCCGAGGATTCAGACGCCTGGCGGATGCGCTCAAGAGCCGACCGGATGGATCGGTGCGTTTCGGCATCGTCCGAGCGGTCGGCCCGCAGCTCCCAGGCCGCTCGGAGTGACAGGGCATCATCCAGCACGGCCCGATACGATCGCACTCGGGAAGGCGATCGCCACCGAGCGATCCGCACGCTCATGCGTTCGTCAAACCCCTCGATCGTCCACGGGTGTCGTCGCCCCACGAGCACCCGAGCCGCCCGATCGAGAAACGTTTGCGGCAACTCTCCAAGAGCCGTTTCAGGATCAATCATCAGCCCTTCAAACAGAACGCTCGCCGATCGATCGACGAGGAATCGCGGTGCGGAGCCTCGGGACCGGCTCCCTGCCCCTCGCGCCGCGGTCGCGTCTGGCCCGATCCGGAAATCGGGCAGACCCGGCAACGCTTCGACCAGGACAACCAGAAGCTGATTCACGTCGCTCGCCACGGCGGGACCCCTGGTCCAATACCGGCGGAACCACGGGAACCGTCGGGCTCGATCGTCGTTCGATCGCCCGGCAACGCTTCGGCTGGAACGTTCGTGGATGCCGAGCAAGACCACCTCGCGGTCCTCATACGACCCACGAAGCGCCCAGACCAGCGACCGGTCGTTGTCCAGGATTCCAGAATACGGGTGGTCCAGCCACGATCGAAGTTCCGGATCGTTCGGAGCCTGCTCGGCGAGCCCCAGTTCGCGGGCAACTTCCGCGATCCTCCAGACCGCCTTGCGACGCGAGGCCGACCGGGCCACGATCAGCACCACCACCGTTGCCAGAAACGTGATGATCGCAAGCCAGAGATTCCAGCGATCCGTGTTCATGACTCACACGCTCCCGGATAGCGGGGCGTTCCCAACGCTTTGTGCAACGACGGCAATCCAGGGCCGATCCCTCCCCGCGATGAGAGGCATTGCCGCAGACCGAGGCAAGTTTGACAGGCATGCCCCCCATTTGACAGACTGTAGCTCCAATGGATGAACGGTTTGAATGTCACCACCAATGTTCAGAACAAGATGTTACCAATGGGCTTGATCCTGTTTGCCGAACGCGTTGAACTGGGATGGAGCCCTCGGATTGGCGACCCCTCGATCATGGGGTGGTTGACCGTCGCGGCGTATTTTGCCGCGGCCATTGCCTGCGGATTCGCGGCCCGAGCCGAGCGGCGGCTCCACGTCGGGGGCTCCACGGTTCACCCCATCTTCTGGAAGAGCGACCAGTTCCGGATCGCACCGACGACCGGAGCAAAATCACCCGGTCGCCGGGCCTCTTTCTGGTGGCTCTTGCTGCTGGCCATGCTCGTTCTGGGGATCAACAAACAGCTCGATCTACAGAGCCTCCTGACCGCCGTTGGTCGCCGCCTTGCTCATGAGCAAGGGTGGTATCAAGATCGCCAGGTCGTTCAGCGTGCCTTTATCCTCGGTGTGGCGATTGTGGGAGCAGGAGGCCTTGCGTTGCTCGCCGTTCTGTTCCGATCGGTCCTGCTGAGAAGGCCGTTGGCGGCCATCGGCTTGGTCTTTCTTTATGGATTCGTCCTGATTCGTGCCGCCTCCTTCCATCATGTCGATGCGTTCCTCAAGGATGAAATCCTGGGAATCCGCATGAACTGGCTGCTGGAGCTGGGAGGCATCGCCTGTGTTCTCACCTCCGCACTCCGAGTCATTGCCGAGGCTCGGAGTGGGATCAAACGGTGATGCCGTATCGCTCGATCTCCGGAACTGTCTTCCGAAGGGTGTCCGTCAGGGCTGGTCGTCCTTGGCGGAAGACCCCTCGGTCGATTCGTCTGAAATGACCAGGGTGATGGGCGGGGTGCTGTGTTCGGTCCCGGCCGCCTCAACCCGACCGACCCCGAAGAACGGGCGTTCGGTGGGCGAAACCCACGGCTCGGCGTACAGGAACACCGTTCGCTCGGTCTGCGACTCGGTAATCAACACACCGTTCAGACCGATATTCAGCACGCGAACCCCGTGCGGCAGGTTGCGCACGTCAATCGGGACACGACCGGAGAAGCTCGCCGAACGATCAACGCGGAAGGTCAGCTCGACCTGATCTCCGGGGCGAATCACCACCCGATCCCGGTCGGTCGAAACACGAAGGTCGGGTTCCGGTGTCACGGTGATCCAGGAAGATCGGTCGCCTCCCGGACGGATCTCATGCCGAATGACCTCGCCGTTCGTCCCGCGTTTGGACGCTTCGGCCACCACTCGCCACGAGGTCGAGGAGAAGGTCGGCGCGTCTCGGTCGGCCATCAGCAACAGATCGGCGGTCAAGTGCCCCGCTTCCACCTGCGCCGAGGTCGCTCGGATTCCCGGCGGAAGTCCTTCCACCCGCAGGTCGATCGGGCCGTCGAACCCGTCAATCCGCTGCACCATGGCCGAGACGACCGTGGCTCCGCCTCGGGGAATGTCGGGATGCTCGGTCCGGAGCGTCACGCCGAAGTCGGGCCGTGGTTCCCGGACGACCAGATGATAGCCGAACCCGCGCCCCCCGAGCCCGCGCGCATCCCCTACCCGAATCAGGTACGTCCCGTCCTGCGGGGGATCGAAGCGAAGGGCCGCATCCTTGCCCAGTCCGGGAGCATCGTCGTTCCGGTAAACCAGCGTGACCGGAGAGGCTCCTCCTGGCGGGAAGGTTGTGTCGGGGGGATGAATCTCAACCTTCTCGATCGGTTGATCCTGCGGGTGTTGCTCCGGAGTGGTGCCGAGGTACGCCAGCCGTCGCCCTCCTGAGGACCAGAACACCGCGTCGTCATCCGGATTGCGAGGCAGGGCGAACAGGCGGGTCAGCTCTCGACCAATCAGCAAATAATCATTCTGGGCCAGTTCATCCCATCGGGTCAGGCGAATCCGATCCTGGCTCGCGTCATGGTCTCGAAACGCGACCGACGATCGAGCAACCGGGCGCAGCACCGCCAGGGGAACCGGGGTCCCCTCGGCATCCAGAATCTCGATCACCGGGTCGATCTCGGTCCCCAGCCGATCCCCGAAGACCTCGACGACCAACGGATGACCAGCTTCCACGGAGATCGCCACCTGGTCGAGATCCCTCTCGTGGTCGATCCGCCCCGAAACGCCGCCGGGCACCTCCAGTACCATCGCCTCCTGTGGGGTGTCATTCGGTTCGTGCTCAACGACCTGAGGCCCTTCAGCGACGACGACCTTTCCATTCCCCTCCGCGGCTCGGCCGTGCCGATCGGTGGCCGGAACGTTCCGCAACGATCCGGGCATTTCGGTCGCCGAGGCCGACACCGTTACGACCGATTCTCCCAGGTTCGCCCCAGAGACAGTCACCTCGGCGGAGCCGTCTTGCGAAACTCCCAGCGGAAACACATCCTCAAGCCTGGGAATCTCACCAAGTTCGATCCGATAGAAATGATTCCCTGATCCGCTGAATTGCCGATCTGCAATGCGAAGCGTGAGTTGCTCGTCGGAGTCGGCCCGATACGACACGACCGATTGCCCCTGTCCGACCACCTGCCCCGCGTCGTTCCTCAGCTCCAGCACCGGATCAAGCGCCGAGCCGAGCCCTCCACCACGATCGGCACACACGATCGTCTGACCCCGAGCCACGCGAAATCGGACGTGATCCACGTCTCCCGGCGCCGCCATCGTTCCGGCAAGAGTCGTCGGCCAGGAGACGATTGCCCCCTGCTCTGGCGTGTCATTCGGCTCCACCTCGGCCTGTTCGGCACCTTCGTAAACCGCGAACCCTTGCGCCGGGGGAACGCCAAGCGGTGTTTGCACCCGAATCAGGTGACGACCGATCGGCGCATCCTCCGCAATCGAAACATTGATCTGGAGCCTGTTCGGATCGGGCGACTCACTCGGCAAGATGGTGGCCGCCAGGTGCGGATCATCGAACACCACCGCGTTTGCCTGGCCGACCCCCGTGCCCGACAGGTTCACGGTCAACGTCCGACCCCGTTCGGCCCCCCTGGGGCTGGGAGGCCCGAGTGAAGGGCGGCGGACCAGTTCCGGCGTCTTCGTGTCCGGTTCAGCCTGCGTCGTCGGGGGCTCCGCTTCGGCCTCGGGAGCGTCCAGCAGCGTCACCTGAAACGTGTCCTGAGCCTCGGCGTCTGGCCAGCCGGGCAGCAGAACCAACGCCCCATCGTACCGGCCCAGCGCCAGTTGCGATCCCGAAGGGTTCAGGGCCGCCGCCAGGGGCCAGTCCGGTTGTCGGGGCCACACGTCGAGCGGCGCCAGATCCGGCAACGACCACCGCTTGATGGCCCCATCCTCTCCGGTCGAGATGAGCGAAGCTCCATCGCCCGTGACCAGTAAATCGAGCACCGCTCCATCATGAGCAATGGCCGATCGGTCGAGCCTCCCCGTCGTTCCCTCCAGGAGCCATCGCCGAATGGTTCGATCGGCTCCCGCGGCCAGCAAGCTCGATCCCTCGTCGGCGAATGTCACGGCATACAGTTCCTCGGTCGCATCGCCGAGCGATTCCAGTCGCCTCCCCGTTGCCGGTTCCCAGATCTTGACGGTCCGATCTCCCGACGCCGACGCCAGCCGGGTCCCATCCGGCGAGAAGGCAAGCCCATAGACCGCGTCGGTATGCTCCTTAAGCGTGCGGATTTCCGTTCCGGAATTCAGATTCCAGAGCATGACCATGCGATCATAGCTTGCCGTGGCCAGGGTTGTTCCGTCCGGCGAGAGAACGGCCGAGAGAATCGTGTCGGCATGCCCCTTCCACGAGCGAAGCCGCTCTCCCGTTTCCACGTCCCAGACCGCGACCGAACCGAACAGTCCCGGCCGGCCTCCAGCGGCGACCAGCCGTTGGCTATCCGGCGAAAAGGCCAGGGCGTTGATCCCTCCCTCGTGCCCTTCCAGCAACGCCGTCGGATCGCTGCAATTCGCGTCGAACAGGTAAATGGCAGACCCTCGTGCCGCCGCCAGCCGACCACCATCCGGCGCATAGGCCACGGCCGAAACCGGATCGGCCACCTCGGCCGTCACCTCCACCTCGGGCAAATTCGCCAGTGGATCAACCAGCGACGACAGGAGCACCTTTTCCGAAGGACCATCGAAGACCGCTCCCTCGTCCACCCATCGCGCAATCAGGTCGATCTCCTCGTCCGTCAAGGGCGCTTGCTTCAAGGGCATGCGGAGCGTGGCATCCGGTTGCAAGACCCGAACGAGGTGACTCTCCTCTGCCTCTCCCGGCAGCAAGATCAGGTCCCCCTCGATCGCCCCTCCCTCCCTGAGCTTGGCGAAGGTGCTCATGTTCAGCCCGCCTTGCGCATCGTCATCCTGATGGCATCCCAGGCATCGGGCAACCAGGATCGGCGCGACCTGATCTCGAAACCGAACCGGTTCCGCATCCGTCGCCAGGGCTATCCACGGCAAGGCGGCCAGGCAACTCAGCACAGTCATGCGCGAGGGTCTCCTGCCAGCGTCGAGACGATCACTCGACCCGAATCGGGCATGTGATGAATTTCGAGTAACAATCAGTGGTTGAACAGAAACTCATTTCCGGTGAGGGTCGCCCAGTAGAGGTCTTCGATCACCTGGCGCTTCAGCGCGGCTCGCTCCTCCTCCGTCTCGGCCTCGGCCACCGCGGCTTCCAGCGCGGGAAGGATCCGAGACGCCTCGGCCTCGGTCGGGGGGCGAGACAGCGCGGCCTTGAACAGACCGTCGAGCAGCACCGCAAACGACTCTCCAGACGCCACGGCCCGCGCTACGGCCGAATTCTCGCTCCTCAGTTTTTCGTTTAAGGTGTCACCGTTGGCCAGATGTAGCGCCTGGGCAAGCGACGGTTCCGACGATCGCTCGCACGAGCATGTGTCGTTTCGCTCGGGGCGGCCGAACGCATCAAGAAAAGTGCTCGCCACCTGAACGTCGGGCAGTTGTACACTCCTCCAGCCGGTCGGATAACCCGGAAAGGGGGTTGGAACCTCCGTCACGGAAGCCATCAGGTCGATCAGGACCTCGGCCGGGAGGCGACGAGGAACATAGCGGCTGAGAAACTTCGTGTCCCCTTCGTTTCCCGGCACCGGCGTCGCGGAGCGTTGGTAGGCGGCCGAGGTCATGATCGTCCGGATCAGGTGCCGAACGTCGTAGCCGTGCACCCGGAAGTCCTCGACGATCCAGTCCATCAAGGCTCGGTCGCTCGGCGGGTTGGTCGATCGGAGGTCGTCTTCGGGATCAACGAGTCCTCGGCCGAAGAAGTTCGCCCAGACCCGGTTCACCACAGCCGCGGCGAAGTACGGGTTCTCAGGCGATTCAAGCCAATCCGCCAACGCCTCGCGACGATCGCCGGGAGATTCAAGCGGCATGGCCTGGGCATCGAGCGGTTGCGGTGCCATCGCAATCCCCCGGCGCGGGTGAAGAATCTCTCCCTCCGAGGCCGGAATGATTTCTACATCTCCTTGCGCGGCCCCGCGATCCCCGTCCTTCAGTTTCACCCGGCCAAACAGGTTCGCAAACCCGTAATACTGGTCCTGAGTCCACTTTTCCAACGGGTGATTGTGACACCGCGCACAGGTCATCGCCAGGCCGAGAAACGCCATGCTCGCGTTCTCGGTCAATTCAATCGGATCGCGGTGAATCACGAAGTAGTTGCCCGCTCCGTTATCGAGAGTACTCCCCTTCGCGGTCAGAATCTCCCGAGCAAACTCGTCCCAGGGACGATTCTCGGCCACGCTCTCTCGAATGAAGCGGTAGAAGCTCCACATTGCCGGCTTCGGCAAGTTTCGAGACGAAACCAGCAAGAGATCCGACCACTTGTACGACCAGTAATCGACGAACTCTTCGCTGTTCAAAAGTCGATCGATCAGCTTTGCCCGCTTCTCCGGATCGTCGTCCGCCAGAAACGCCTCGACTTCAGCCACCTCCGGCAAGGTGCCGGTCGTGTCCAGAAACGCTCGGCGCAGGAAGGTCGCGTCGTCACTCAAGGGGGACGGAGGAATGTTCAGCGATTGCAGTTTTTCCAGGTTGATCGTATCAATGTCATTGAATCTCGGTGCCGAGGCGAACAACTCCCGATCAATCGCTCGATCGTAGGGGACCGTCACGGTCGCCAGGTCCACCTGACTATCGAACCAGACCGTAATCGCCCCTTCGCCGTGGCCGACCACGGTCAGACGGCCGGAGTCATCAACGGTGGCCACGGTTTCGTCGGTGGTCCCGAACTTCGCCCAACGGGTTACGTCGGCGATCCGGCCATCCTCTGAAACCGCTCGAACCAGCACCTGTTGCGATTGTCCGGGTTCGAGCGTCACGGCCGAGGGCATCACCTCGACCCGGTCAATCCGGGCGTCCTCCTCGCTCGGCGCGGGCATCCCGGCCCCAATCCACTCGGCGATGATCCGGTAATCCAGCGAATCCGGCGCAAATCGCGGACCGCCCCCATGCTCAATCACACCGGTTGCTTTCAGCAGCAGCAGGCTCTCGGCAGGTGCCGTCTTGTTGATGCGACGGGCCAGGGCCTGGCGTGTCAGGGTGTCGTAATCGACTTCCGGGCCATAGCCCCGCAAGGTGAGCCGCAGACCGTTCTTCCCGGCCGCCGCTCCGTGGCACGACCCCTGATTGCAGCCCGCCTTGGTTAGCACGGGCAAGACATGATTGCGAAAGCTCCAGGGTTCGTCTCGGCCTGCGTTGCGAACCTGCACCGGAGCCGAGATCGTCTGATCCCCCAGGCTCGCCGTCAGCGTGGTCACACCGTCGGCGACCGGCACCACCGTTCCGTCGGCCGAGACGGTGGCAATGTTCGGGTTGCTGATGGCAAACGACACCGCCTCGGTCGGCTCGCCGATGGCCACACCGTGCGCATTCCATCGCTCGACGATCACCCGCTGCGATGCCTTCGGCCCGTCAAGCGTCAACGTCGAGGGCACGAGCGTCACCGCGTCGTCTGCCCCGGCGGTGGTGACACAACAAACCAGGATCGAAGCCAGAGCCGTCCCGAATCGTCGAGGGTTGCTCATGCGGTTGTCTCGTCAAAGGGGGCAAGCCAGGAGGGTCGGTTCGCTTCGAAAACACATCAATTTATCGGCCGCTCTTGACGCCTCGGGCCGTGGCGCGCCAGCACTCGATCCGAATGCGACCGTCGGTCTGTTCCTGGGGACGGAAGCCGTGAGTCGGCGGGCCGGACAGGACCACGTGACGGACGAACGCCTTCTCCCGCTGAGGCGATCCGCGGTCGAACCACTCGTCGAAGTCGAGCACGAACGTTTCTTCCTGCATGTGGACCGACTCCATGCCCGAAACGGTCAGCAGGTCGGCCAGTTCTCCCGGAGTGGCGTGGGAGGTATGCGAATGGTCTCGAAGCCGCTCGACCCCCTGGTGCCACGACCTCGACTCCGGAGACGGATCAGTGGTTTGATCGCTCAGGACCAGCACCCCACCGGAGCGAAGCAACGCCGCCTGCCGAGCGACAAACAGCATCGGATCATGAATATGATGCAAGACGTAGCGCGAGAGGCAGGCGTCGAACGGGGCGAACTCGGCTGGCTGAGGGTCCTGGAGCGACCCCACGAGGAAGACCACCCGATCCCCAAATCGTTCGCAACGACGGCGGGCGCGGGCGATCATCTCGGTTGACAGGTCAATGCCGACCACGCTGTGCCCGGCTTCGAGCAACGCCTCGGCCACCAGACCGGGGCCGCAGCCGACGTCGAGCACCAGGCTTTCGGGTTCCAGATCGGCCACCTCAAGCAGCCGGGCAAGCGCGGCGGGATCGGTCTGCACGGGAGCCCGTTCAAACTGATCCGCCTGAGCATCGAACGCGGAGGCAACGGCCCGGTCATGGGAAGAAGGCACGGGTCGGCTCATGTACGGGTTGTGTTCGCTCGGTCGAGGTCGGCGGGCCCTGGGGGGGGGAGGTTTCGGGCCCGCCGATCACGTCCTCAAGTCAATCGGGTTGATCAGAACAAGGGGTGAATCGGCTCGACACCGTGATCAACCACCCGGAGCGGTCGCCCTTGAGGGCCGGGCAGTTCCGTGTCGAGGTCGATCCCAAGACCATGATAGACGGTCGCGGCGATCTCGGCCGTGGAAACGGGCCGATCTTTCGGCGAGTGGCCGATTTCGTCCGACGCTCCCACCACGTTGCCGCCTTGGATCGGGCCACCGGCAAACAAGACGGTCCAGCAGGCCGGGTGGTGATCTCGACCGCCCGCGGGGTTGATCTTCGGGGTCCGGCCGAACTCGCCGAACGCCAGGATCATCGTGTTTTCTAGCATTCCTCGCTCATAAAGGTCGGTGAGCAAGGCGGTATACGCGGTGTCGAAATTCGGCCCGATCTCGTTCTGGTACGACTCGATCGCGCTGAACGGCGACGAGCCGTGGATGTCCCAGGTCACCTCATTGAAGACCGTTTCGAACATGTTCACCGTGACGAACCGCACGCCACGCTCGACCAGGCGGCGGGCCATCAGGCAGCTCTGGCCGAACCGGGTTCGGCCGTATCGGTTGCGAAGGTCCTCGGGCTCGGCGTCGAGGGCGAAAGCTTCGCGGGCCTCGGCACTCGACATCAAGCCGTAGGCGCGCTGGAAGTTCTCGTCGAGCAACCGGGCGTCTTCCGACGCTTCGAAGTCCCGGACCGCGCCGTCAATGGCGTTGCGGAAGGAACGGCGACGCGATTCCCGGACCTGCGTTACGTACTCCGGCGGCAAGAGGTCGGGCACCTTGAAGTCCGGGGCGTTCGGATCGGCGCCGAGTACGAACGGATCGTAGCTCTTGCCCAGGAATCCGGCGTCTTGCCCGTGCGGCATGTTGCCGCCGGTGTTGCCGATCGGCCGGGGCAGCAAGACGTGCGGCGGCACGTCTCCTCGGGGGCCTTTCAGGTACGAAAGGACCGAGCCCATGTGCGGGTACTTGATCGCTCCGTTGCCGAAGAGTCGGCCGGTCTGCATCATCTGGTGGCCGGTGTCGTGCACGGCGGTCGCCGTGTGATAGACCGACCGGACAAGGGCCACCTTGTCCATGTTGGCGGCCAGCTTCGGGAAGATCTCACTGATCTGGATGCCCGGCACGTTCGTGTCGATCGGCCGGAAGGGGCCTCGAATCTCGCTCGGCGCATCGGGCTTCATGTCCCAGGTGTCATGCTGGCTTGGCCCGCCAACCAGAAACAGCATGATGCAGTTCATGTCCTGGTCGCGCTTGACGGCCCCCTGGGCCTCCAGCGCATGCAGGCCGGGCAGGGAGAGCCCCAGGGTTGCGAGTGAGCCGGCATGCAAGAAATCCCGACGGGTCAGTCCGTCGCAGAAATGGGCCGGTTTGCGAGCATCGAGCCGATACATGGCAGAGACCTCAACTCCGGATCAGGACAACGTCGGGGGGAGCGTCCACTCGGCGCACGGGTGACGGTTCAACCGATGTTCCAGGCTATCGTACCGGCGATGGCGGGTCAAACCTCGTGAGCCCGGCCCTGCCCGGGTGGGCCGAACTGCTCGGGTTGTCGAGGAGTGCGCCGATCCGATAAGGTGGATCGTCCAGTTCTGCTCCATGCGCCATCGAGACGGATAGGGAGTGTGTTGACGTGTCGGCTTTGCTCGAAACGAATCTCGCGGGTCTCCCGAAGCGATCGGGGAAGGTCCGCGACGTGTACGACCTGGGCGATCGTCTCTTGATCGTCGCGACCGACCGCATCAGTGCGTACGACTGGGTCTTGCCGAACGGAATTCCCGACAAAGGCCGCATCTTGACCGGCCTCTCCGTCTTCTGGTTCGGTCGGCTCAACACGCCCCATCACTTCATCTCGACCGATCTCGACGCCGCCGGGCTCGACCTCTCGGCCGACGACCGCGCCCAGCTCGACGGCCGGGTCATGCTCGTCCGCAAGGCCGAGGTCATCCCCTTCGAGTGCGTCGTTCGGGGCTACCTCTTTGGCAGCGCCTGGCGCGAGTACCGGACCAAAGGGACCGTCTGCGGCGAGCGCCTGCCCACCAGCCTTGTCGAGGCCGCCAAGCTCGACCCCCCGCTGTTCACCCCCGCCACCAAGGCCGACGAGGGGCACGACGAGAACGTCAGCTTCGAAGAACTCTCAACCGACCTCGGCCCCGAACTCGCGGAAACACTCCGCGACCTCAGCGTTCAGATCTACCGCCAGGCGGCCGAACACGCCGCCTCCACCAACCTGATCCTCGCCGACACCAAGTTCGAGTTCGGCCGCGACACCTCCAGCGGCGAACTCATTCTCATCGACGAGGTGCTCACGCCCGACAGCTCTCGCTACTGGCCGCTCGACGCCTACAAGCCCGGCGTCGTCCCCCCTTCGTTCGACAAGCAATTCGTCCGCGACTGGCTCGATTCGACCGACTGGGACAAGCAAAGCGAACCCCCTGCCCTGCCCGACGCAATTGTCGAACAGACCCGAGCCAAGTACATTCAAGCCTTCGAACTGTTGACCGGGCAATCGTTTCCGAAGCGTTAACACCCGCCCCGAAAGGCGGCAATGGATCACCAGGGCATCGAGGTTCGGATGGGTCCCACGCTCCCCTTCTGGGTCGGCGCTCTCATCCTGATCTTCCCCGCCACGATCATGATTCTGGCCGTGGTGGGGGCGTTGCCCTCCTGGTTTGGCCTCCTTCTGTTCGTCGTTCTTTTCGGCCTACCCGTTCCGGCCGCCGCCTGGACCATCGGCATCGGTATTCAAGCACTCCGAGAGCGGCCGCCGGGGGAACCGCTCGGCCAGGTCCGCCCGTTCGACTGGCTTCGCTCCGGGTGGTCGTCGATCAGCGCTTTGGTTTCGATCCTCCTCAGTCTGGTGGTGATGACCGGGGCGCTCACGCTCCTCGGCTGGTTCCTGCTCAACCTCGACGTTCGGCTCAGGGATTGATCCTCCCCGACTCAACCCACGAATCGACAACGACTAAAAAAGCCAACACAACCCCGACAGACCCCAGAAGGTCCGACACCTCCATGCTCCGCTACCTGACGGCCGGTGAATCGCACGGCCCGGCCCTGACGGCCATCGTCGAAGGCTTCCCCTCGGGCATCACGCTCGACGCCGAGTTCATCAACATCGACCTCAAGCGCCGCCAGGGGGGCTACGGCCGGGGCAAGCGGCAGACCCTCGAAACCGACCGCGTCATCGTCGATTCCGGCACCTACCACGGCGTGACCACCGGCGGGCCGATCACGCTGCGTCTGATCAACAACGACGCGAAGCTCGAACGCCTCAAGGAGCCCGCCGCCCCCCGCGGCGGCCACATCGACCTTGCCGGCTCGATCGCCTACCAGACCGGCATCCGCCAGGTCCTCGAACGGGCCTCGGCCCGCGAAACGGCCATGCGCGTCGCCGTCGGCGGCCTGGCCAAGCTCCTGCTCCGCGACCTCGGGATCGACGTCTTCGGCTACGTCCGGGAACTCGGCGGCATCGACGCCCCCCCCGTTTCGCTTGACCCCGCCCTCCGCGACGCCAGCCCCGTCTACTCCTGCAACCCCGAGATCGACCCCCGCATCGTCGCCGCCATCGACGCCGCCCGAGAGGCCGGCGACACCCTCGGCGGCGTCGTCGAGGCCGTCGTCACCGGCTGCCCGATCGGCCTCGGTTCTCATGCCCAGTGGGACCGCAAGCTCGACGCCCGCCTCGCCCTGGCCGTCATGAGCATCCAGGCGATCAAAGGCGTCGAGATCGGCCTCGGCATCGAGGCTGCCCGCCGCCCCGGCTCGAAGGTCATGGACCCGATCCGCTTCGAGCCCGAGCACGACCCCTCCGACCGCCGCTTCGGCTTCCGCCGCCCCACCAACAACGCCGGCGGCATCGAAGGCGGCACCACCAACGGCGAGCCGATCGTCGTCCGCGCCGCCAAGAAGCCGATCAGCACCCTCGCCGCCCGCGGCCCCTCGGTCAACATGGCCACCAAGGGGGAATCCCCCGCCAGCTACGAGCGCTCCGACGTCTGCGCCGTCCCCGCCGCCAGCGTCATCCTCGAATCCGTCGTCGCCTTCGAGATCGCCTCCGCCGTCGCCGAGCGCTTCGTCGGCTCCAGCCTCGACGCCATCCGCGCCGCCATGCTCGCGATGCACGACCTCTCCCGCCGCCACCTCGACGAGTTCTGGACTGCCGGTCCCGTCAGCCAGTAAGTCCTCTTGGCGAGCGCAGATTTCTCTTCCCGTAGGAGGGGGCTCCGTCCCCCGATCGGGACGGGATGATCCATTGGAATCCGCGCTCGCCCGCCCTTTTTCGGTCCACCATCTCACGTCCCCGCCGAGAGCTCCTCAGACGGAGGCGCCTCGTGGACACCCTGGAACGGCTTCTCCACCAGCCGCCGCAGGTGGTCGCGGATGTCCGCCGGCCAGTCGTCGATGAGCTGGTCGAAGCACTCCCGATCCCTGGCAAAGAGCGCCCGAGACGCCTCCTCGAACCCCGGCAGGTTCCCCGCCATCGACCACATGAACGCGCCTGCCGCCTCCAGGGCCCTCCGCTCCCGCTCGGCTCGTGGCTCCCGCTTCCTCGCCTCGTCCACCAGCCGCCGCAGGGCGGCCGAGGCCCCGCTCGGCTGCTGTTCGAGCCATTCCCAGTGCCTTGGCAGAAGCGTGACCTCCCTCGCGACCACGCCGAGCTTCGGCCGCCCCGGCCCCTGTCGCTTCGACCCGGAGGGGTCGACCCGCTCCAGAACCTCCTCCGGTGTCCCCCGGAAGTCGAAATCGACCTGCTTGCCGGTCTGATCCTCAAAGATCAAGACCGGCTCCGGATTGCCCCCGTCCAGATACGCCTTCGTCTCAAGCAGCATCGTTTTCCGATCCGCCGTGGCTATCCGCCTCACTCCAGCAAACGCTGTGTACGTGCGTTCCTCGTCCATCGTCTCGATCCTCGCCGAATAACACCCGGGTTTTTCTCGACACCTCCGAATAATACCCGGATTCTTTTCCTTGTCAATATTCCCCGGGCAATATTCCCTGGGTCGTTCTGGTTGCTGGCCAGCCGGGGGCTTCCGTCAGCCCTTGGAAGCCCGCGCTCGTGCAATCGGATCACCCCTTGCCTGACCCGGCCCCTGCCTGATCGGTGGCCACCTGGGGAATTTGTGACTACGGCCCCCCGATTTCTCGATGATCTTGTCGAGGAACCCGTCTGATTCGACGACCGACCGGACCTGCTCTGCCCCTTTGTGAGCCACCCAACGACCGGTCACCATGCTCGCTGCCGTCCCCTGCCCTTGCTCGCTCCCTTCCCCGGGCTCGCTCCTCTTCCCGGCCCGCAGACCCCTGCGCGTATCGAATCCGATTTCGAGCACGCTTCCGAATGAAACACACTTAACCTCGAGCGTCGTTTCTCCAACGATCGCTCGGCGCGAAACGAACCCGATCCCGGACACCGAATCGACGAAACGAATTGAGGGAATTGTCGTAAACCCTAATCCCATTGTGAGAAGCGTTGATTCGCCTAGGCGCACCGCCAGCGCACCCGACGGCGCACCGTCCGCGCACCCAAAATCGCACCGCCTGCAACGACGTTCCGCCCGACCACCCGACCCAACCACACCGATCCCCATCGCCCGATTGCCGAAACGAACCGATCCATTGGCCTCAACCGTCGATTGGAAAACGAGATACGACTTGCCTACGCAGCGCACCGACCGCGCATCGAGCCGCGCACCCGGAAGCGCACCGACGCAGACCCTCGCACCGACGCAAACCCTCGTGCCACATTCCACATCCCGATCGGTGGGATCCCTTTCCTCAATCTCCCGACTACGCCGGGTGCCCCGGGTTCCGCGCCAGCGGACCCCGGGCCAGGGGATGGCTGGCCCATGCGGATCCGCCCGGGGTCCGCTGGC